>JAHBWH010000200.1 GCA_019637115.1 Myxococcales bacterium
CGCGGACGGGACGGGGCCGACGACCATCGCGGGGGCGTCGGCCGTCGCGCCCGCGCAGATCGTCGTCGCGCCCGCGCGCTCGCGGAGCGCATCGGCGGGGCTCCGGATGCTCGGCATCCTCGGGCTCGCGGCTGGCGTGCTCGGCGCGGCGGCGGCCGTGGCGCTCGTGCCGGGCGCCGCCGGCCTGGTGGTCGCCGCGCTCGTCGGAGGCACGGGCGTCGGGCTCGGGGCGTGGGGGCTGCGTGCGGGGGCTCGCGCCGACGACGAGGCCTCGCGCCAGGGAGGCACCGAGGTCGAGCTCGCGATCCTGGCGCTGGCGGAGACGCGGGACGGCGTGCTCACGGTCACGGACGTCGCGCGTGGGCTCGGGCTCTCGGCGGCCGCCGCCGACGCCGCGCTGACCAAGATGGTCGACGGCTCCCGCGTGTCCGCCGAGGTCACACCCGACGGCCTCGTCCGCTACGTCTTCCGCGAGCTTCGGACGCTCAAGGGCAAGGCGGCCGACGAGGACGGGGTCTACGTGCCCTCGCCCGTGCGCGCGCGGGTCGCGGAGGAGGCGAGCGAGGCGGAGCTCGACGACGCCCTCGACGAGGTCGATGCCTACCTCGAAGGCCGCCCGCCCGCGGCGCGCGAGCGCGACCCGAGTGGCTGAGTCGCCGCGCGACGCGCGCGCGATCGACGTCGGCGTCGTGGGCGCGGGCTACGCGGGCTCCGCCGCCGCGCTCTTTCTGCGGCGCGCAGGGCATCGCGTGACGCTCTACGAGGCGGTCGCGGATCCCGGGCCGGTTGGCGCGGGGATCCTCCTGCAGCCGACGGGGATGGGAGTGCTCGCGCAGCTCGGCCTGCTCGACGAGGTCCGCGCGCGCGGCGCGGTCGTCGACCGGCTCCGCTGCGTGACGACGTCGGGGCGCGAGGTCTTCCGCCTCGCGTACGGCGAGGTCGCGCCTGGGCTCGCGGGGCTCGGTCTGCACCGCGGCGTGCTCTTCGACGCGCTCTTCCGCGCCGCGCGGCGCGAGGACATCGACCTCCGGCTCGGCGTGGCGGTGCGTGGCGTCGAAGGCGGCCGCGTCGTCGACGTCGACCGACGCCCGCACGGGCGCCACGACCTCGTCGTCGTTGCGGACGGTGCGCGCTCGGCGCTGCGCCCCGTGGGCCCGCCGACCGTGCTGGACGCGCCGTACCCGTGGGGGGCGATCTGGTTCGTCGGCGCCGATCCGAGCGAGGTCTTCCGGCACGAGCTCTTCCAGGTCGTCGGCGGGTCGCGGACGATGCTCGGTTTCCTCCCGACCGGGCGCGCGCCCGGCGGTCGGACGCCGCTGACGAGCCTCTTCTGGAGCCTGCGCGGGGACGCCCTCGCGCCGTTGCATCATCGCCTGCGCTTCCGCGGGCTGCAGGCGTTCAAGGATCCGATCCTTCGTCGCGAGCCGCGGGCGGCGATCCTCCTCGATCAGATCCAGCATGCCGACCAGCTGCTCTTCGCGGCGTACCGCGACGTCCGGATGTCGCGCTGGCACGAGCGGCGTGGCGACACACAATTGGTCTTCCTGGGCGACGCGGCGCACGCGATGAGCCCGCAGCTCGGGCAAGGGTCGAACCTCGCGCTCCTCGACGCGCAGGCGCTCGCCGAGTCGCTCGCGGGCGGGGGGCCGCTCGCGGCGGCGCTGGCGCGCTACGACGCGACGCGCGCGGCGCATCTGCGCTTCTACGGCCGCATCAACCGGTGGCTGACGCCCTTCTTCCAGAGCGACGGCGCCGCGCTCGGCGCGATGCGCGACGCGCTCTTCCCCCTCGCCTGCGCCTCGCCGTGGGTGCGCCGGCAGATGGTGCAGACGATGGCCGGGGTGAGGCGGGGCTTCGTGCTCGCGGATCCGATCCCGCTCCCCGAGCTCGGCTGAGCGAGCCCTGGCGCGCCTCATACCGCTCGAAGGCTCAGGGGCGCCGTCGGCGAAGGGCGAGGACCGCGACGAGCGCGAGCCCGCTGGGCGTCGCCCCGCCCGTGGCGCTGCATCCCGACGAGGTCAACCGGCCGTCGCGCAGGTCCTCGGCGACACCAGCGTCTCCCGCGTCTCCCCCGGGCTCGAGCGCCGCGTCGGACCCAGGCTCGAAGCCCGCGTCGCGGTCGAGCGAGCCCGCGTCCTCGGTGGGCTCGGGGGCCTCGACGCAGGCGCCGACGGCCCGCGTGATCTCGATGTCGGCGCCGTAGTAGAAGCGCAGGATGTCCTCGTGGCTCCAGCCGTTGCCTGCGAGGCAATGCGAGCCGTTTTGCGACATGCACCCGCGGTTCGCGGTGTTGCCGGGATTGACCCAGCCGAGCGTGGTCTGGATGAGGTCGTCGCCCGAGCGGCCTTCGTTGTACGTCACGTAGCGCTCGGTGTTGGTCGGATCGTCCGTGCTGCCTCGGCACTCCGGCGGAGGTTGGTTGCGCGCGCCCGCGACGTAGAAGCCGGCGATGGTCCGCCCCGCGTAGCGCAGCACCTGTCCCGAGGTCTGCCGAACCGCCTCGTAGTGCTGCTCCTGCGGCGTACGGCTGCAGCCATAGACCTGGTCGTTCGTTCCGTCCGCGATCGAGCCCGACGTGTCGAGCTTGTAGTAGAGGTACGTCCGCGCGGCGACCGCTTGGGCCTTCAGCGCCTCGAAGGCGGCCCCGCCGTTCTCGCAGTTGACGACCCGAGGGAGGTAGTCGTTCTCGATGTCGAGGACCCCGACGCCGCGGACCTCGCCCTCACAATAGGCGGTCACGGGTTGGCTGACGGAGCCCACCTCGGTGGCGACGCAGCCGACGACGAGCAACGCCGAGAAGGAAGACGTGAGAGCGCGCACGGCGCGAGGATACCTCAGGTCGACGACCAGACGCGAACCGGTCCGGTCAGGCCAGCATCTCGCGCGTCGGCCCGAGCTCGCCCGTCGGCGAGGCGACGGCGTGGCTCAAGGCGATCACCTGCACGAGGATGGCGCGGTAGATGCGCTCGAGCTCGTCGAGGTCGATGTCGCCCTCGCCCTGATCGAGGGCCTCGTCGACGTGGTGCTGGACGTAGGCGACGAGCGCGGGTTGGCTCATCGCGATGACGTCGTCGCTGTCGAGGATCTCGCTCGGATCCTCGGCGCGGATTTGCTCGTCGGCGTGGAGGGTCTCGCGCGCGATCTGGAGCGCGTCGGGGTCGACCTCGCGCAGCCGCGTGGGGAAGGCCTCGCGGAACGCGAGGTAGACGGTGACCGCGAGGAAATAACCGAGCGACTGCACGAGCTCGTCCTGCGTTCGCGCCAGCTCGTCGGCGAGCCACTCCGCGAGCGCTGGCTGGCGCCGGTCGAGCTCGGCGAAGCCTTGGTCGAGCGAGTCCTGCAGGGAGTCTTCGTCCTCGTCGAGGGACCCTTCGATGACGTGGATGGTGTGGGCCTCGATCACCGCGTAGGTCGGAACGGGGCGCAGGGCTGCCTTTCGGACGATCACTCGCCGACCTTAGCCGTCGTGGCGGCGGCGCGCACGCTCTGGATTCCCCGACGACTCTCGCTCCCCGCACTCAGTCGTCGTAGAACATCGGCGGGCGCTTGCGCACGAAGCGAAGCACGAGCTCGCGTGCGTCCGCGGAGAGGCTCTCGAATTGGATGCCCATGCCGGGCTCCGCCTCGCTGTTCAGATCCATCGGATCGCGCACGAAGCGCACGAAGCCCTCGGTCTTGAACTCGAAGCCACCGGGGAGGGTGACGAGCGCGTTCACGGCGGTGCCGATCTTCAGGACCTCGTACGTCGCCAGGAACACGCCTCCCTCGCTGATCTCGCCCGAGAAGCCGACGTAGAAATTCGACTCGGTCGTCGCGCCGATGTTCGCCTCGACGTCGAGGCGGGGGCCGCCGCGGTAGGGCGACGGGCCCGACGCGGGCCGCACGGAGGGCTGCCTCTCGGCGGCCGGCGCTGGCGCGGGCTGCGGCACGCTCGGCGCGGGGGCCGGCGACGAGGGGGCGGGGGGCATCCGGCTCGGCACCGTCGTGAGCGGGTAGAGCTGGCTCATGGTCTTCGCGAGGACCTCGGTCGCGGTCGCGATCCCGCCGTGCTGGCTCCGGACGTCCTGCAGGAGCGCGAGCGTCTGGCTCAACGACCCGAGGGCTGCTTTGACGCTCGCCTTGCCGTCTTGCTCGGAGGACGCTCGCTCTGCCTCGAAGAGGGCGCCGACCGATTGCGCGATGTTCTGCGCCACGGCCATGACGTCCGGCGGGATGTTCGTGTCTTGCTGGAGAGCCTCGAGCGCACGGCCCAGGTTCTCACGGGCCTCACGGGCCGTGTTGGCGCCGGAGTAGGTCATTCGGTCTTCCTCCAACCCTGCCGAGCGGCGGGCGGGGAGGAGGATAGCCCGCAGATGGCCCTGGAATCAAAGCTCTCGCGCGCCTCGGGCGCTTCACGTTCCGGTGGGCGCGCGGTCGCGGCGCCGCGCACCGCGGAGCTGCGCTGGCTTGGACGACGGAGGCGTGCGAGCCCGCGCGTGCGCCTCCGTCGAGGACTCAGCGCCGATGGTCGCGGTCGCGCAGCGGCTGTGGACGGCGTCTCGGTCGCGCGACGGGGGCGTCGGTCGCGCGACGGGTCCGGACGACGCCTGCGTCGAGCGATTCGGTGCACAAGGCGTGTTCAGCCGAGCGACTTCGTGAAGACGAGCCGGTCGCGCCGCGGGCCAGCGTAGTGCGCGACCTCTTCGACCGAGAACCCGATGGCCTGGTGGAAGTGCGCGGAGGCGTCGTTCCCGACCGCTGCGATGGCCTTCAGGCGCGAGACCCCTTCGTCGCGGCATCGCGCCTCGAAGCGCTCGTAGAGCCGGTGTCCGACGCGGCGCCGGCGATGATCGGGATCGATCCCGACGAGGTGCACGTACCCAGTGGCTTTGTCGGGGGTGATGAACCCCAGCAAGAACCCGACGACCTTGCCCTCGTCCTCGGCGACGAGCGCGAAGTCGCCGAGCTCGTAGAAGAAGTAAGGGTGAGCGCGCTGGCCCGCGGGCCCGCCCCACCAGCGGTCGAGCACCGACACGATGTAGTCGTAGTCGGCCTTCTCGATGCCGCGGATCTTCATCGTCATGCGGGCGAAGGGCTACCACGTGGGCGCCGCTCGCGCACCCCCGACCGCAGGGGACGAGACGGGGCAGACTGTCCGTGACCGAGTCCGTGACCGAGTCCGTGACCGAGTCCGTGACCGAGTCCGTGACCGAGTCCGTGACCGAGTCCGTGACCGAGTCCGTGACCGAGTCCGTGACCGAGTCCGTGACCGAGTCCGTGACCGAGTCCGTGACCGAGTCCGTGACCGAGTCCGTGACCGAGTCCGTGACCGAGTCCGTGACCGAATCCGTGACCGAGTCCGTGACCGAATCCGTGACCGAGTCCGTGACCGAGTCCGTGACCGAGTCCGAGTCCGAGTTCGCGTCCGAGTCCGGCCTCAGGCGCCGACGTGTGCGCGCTTGAGGAGCGCGCGCCAGAGGGCGTCGCGGCCCTCGCCCGTCTCGGCCGAGAAACCGTAGAGCGGGCGATGCTCTCGGGAGAGCGCCTCGAGCGCCAGCTTCCGCTGGTTCTTCGGGACCTTGTCGAGCTTCGTCGCCACGAGGACCGCCGGTCGACCGATGTGGGCCAGGAACTCCAGCAACTCGAGGTCGTCCTCCTCGGGGCCGCGACGGACGTCCACGATCAGCACCACGGCGCGCAGCCCTGGCCTCTCGCGCAAGAAGCCCTCGATGAGCGGGCCCCAGCTCTTGCGCTCCCCCTTGCTCCGTCGCGCGAACCCGAAGCCGGGCAGGTCGACCAGGTCGAGCTCGCCTTCGGTCGGCGCCCCCTCCGGCTCGGCGCTCGGCACGCGGAGCCGGAGCCGGAAGATATTGATGCCGCGGGTGCAGCCGGGGGTCGAGCTGGTCCGGACGAGCTTCTTGCGCTCGGTGAGCGCGTTGATCAGCGAGGACTTGCCGACGTTGGACCGCCCCGCGAACGCGATCTCGGCGAAGACGGGGGGCGGGAGCTGCGGCAACGTCGTCGCGCCGGCCACGAAGCGTGCTTCGAGGACCTCGACCGGGGAGCTCTTCGGCGTCGACATGCGCGCACAGGTAGCGCGGGAATCCCTCCGCGTCAGCCCCTCCCTCCAACCATCCTCGGTCCGGACCCTCTGACTCGGGACTCGGGACTCGGGACTCGGACTCGGACTCGGACTCGGACTCGGTCGCCTCAGAACGGCACCCCGAGGTGCGCGTACCCCTGCGGTCCACCTTCCTCCATGAACCCGTAGCCGAAGCCGACCCGCAGCGTGAACGGCAGGAGGTAGCCGAGCGTGAAGTCGACGAGCAGCTCGGCGCCCGCGCCGATGAGCATCCGCGAGAGGTCGACGCTCCCGGTCCAGGCGTCGCCCGCGTCGACGTAGACGAGGCCGTAGACCCGGTTCATGTACGCGGGCAGCGTGCTCAGGCCGCGCATCAAGCGGCCGAGCGGGAACCGGTACTCGACCTGCGCGAGCTGAAAGCGCGTGCCGGTGCGGACGAAGGGGCGGTAGCCGCGGAGGGCCGCGCCGCCGAGGACGATCGAGTCGACCAACCCGTCGACGATCGACACGTCGGGGAAGCCACCGACGCCGAAGGTGCCTCGTCGTCCGAGATCGCCGCCGCTGATGCCCGCGCCGTAGCGCAGCGCGAGCACGTGATGCGGCGCGAGGGTCACGTAGCGCTGCCACGCAGCCGAGAGCGTCGCGACCCGGAACTGGCTGCCGATGACGGGGTGTGCGCCCGAGACGTTGACGCCGAAGCTGCGGCCCTCCGCCGCGAACATGTCGTAGGTGCGCCGCCGGACGTCGCTGTAGCCCCAGCCGACGCGGAAGCTCGCGAGGCGACCGGTCTCGGGCAGCACGGGCGGGGGCGTGTTCGGGTCGAGGACACCCCCGAAAGGCTCGGCCTTGCGCAGCCACGCGAGCGTATAGCCCGCGCTGATGCTCTCGGTGTGGAGCATGCGCGGCAGGCCGTAGGAGATGCCGACGTCGGCGCCGACGGCGTCCTCGACCCAGGTGCGGTCGACGCCGCCGACGCGCAGCCCGCCGCGCGGCGAGACGTTGCGGAACGCGCGCACGGAGATCGGCGCTGGCGATCTCGCGAAGGACCAGAAGACCTCGCCGCTCACGTAGCCGCGCGCCAGGCTCGTGCCGAGCCGCGCGCGGTAGGAGTGGAAGTTCGCGATGTCGTTGCCTGCGATCGAGATGCCGAGCTGCGAGCCGAAGCCGTCTTGGCCGAGGTCGAGCAGGTAGTTGCGCGGGTAGAGCGTCGGGCCCGGCCGGTAGCGGCTCGCGACGAGCGTCTCCTCTCCGACCTCGACGGGAGGTGGGCGGTCGTCGACGTAGACTGGCGCTTCGCGCCAGCGCGACGGATCGAGCTCGATCGTCCAGAGATCGAAGCCACGCGTCGTGTAGCCCAGGTAGACGAGCCGCTGTCCGTCGGCCGAGACGTCGGGTGAGTACGCGCCGCCGACCACGTTCGTGACCTGGCGGAGCGCGCCGGTCACAAGCTCGTAGGCGTAGATGTTGGCGATCCCCGTGCGGTCGCTCGAGAAGAAGAGCCAGCGGCCATCGGGGGAGAACGCAGGGCCGAGATCCATCGCGCGATCGTTCGTGACGCGGCGGGTCTCGCCGGTCTCGGCGTCGACGAGCGCCACGTCGCGGAAGCCGCCCGGCGACCAGAGGCTGACCGCCAACGTACGGCCATCAGGCGACCAGCGCGGCGTGAAGACCTGCTCGTAGCGGCGGCTGCGTCGCAGGACGCGCGCCGTGCCTTCGACGTCCGAGACGTCGGCGATCATGAGGTGGGTCGTGCCGGCGCCGTTCTGGGTGAACGCGAGGCGACGCCCGTCGGGCGAGAGCTCGGGCTGCCGCGCGCGGCGGCCGTTCGTCAGGCGCGTGACCTCGCGGGTCTCGAGATCGAACCGGAAGAGATCGCGGAAGAAGTAGATGTCCCGGTGGGCGTCGACCGCGTCGTAGTAGACGTGGCCTCGCCGGACCTGCAGGTACGAGTCGCCGAGCGTTCGGACGAGATCTTCGGGCGGGCGACCGTCGAGGTGCACGCGGCGAAGGCCGGGGTCGCGTTGGCCGTCCGCGACGAAGTAGACGACGCTCCCGTCGGCGTCGAAGCGCGGAGAACGGGCGAGCTCGCCGTGCCACGTCAGGCGTGCGCCTTCTTCTCGACCTTCGGCGTCGACCTGCGCGCGGGTCGCCTCTGCCTCGGCGCGCAGCTCGTCCTGCCAGTCGGCGTAGAGCTCGTCGAAGGTGCGTCCCGTGGCCCGGCGCGCCGCGCGGTTGACGCCGAAGGGGATGAGCCGGCGGCCGTACTCGTGGCTGATCGCCGTGAGCGCCTCGCGACCGTGGCGCTCGGCGATCCAGTCGACGAAGAACGAACCGTAGAGGTACCAGGTGTTGCCTCGAGGCCATCGATCGACGCTCGTCGAGAGCTCGTCCATCCGCAGCAGGCGGTCCTCGAGGGCGTCCATTCGGAGGTAGGCACGAAAGAGGGTCGAGCGCAGCCGCCCGCCCGACGTCTCACGCGACTCTTCGTGGACGGCCAGGCCTTCGACGAACCACCGCGGCTGCACCAGGTTCGGCGCGAAGGTCTTGCCGAGGAGCCGGTTCAAGAAGGCGGGCACGCCGCTGATCGTGTCGAGGTGCAGGACGTGCGTGTGCTCGTGGATCACGAGCAGAGAGAGCCAGTCGTCGTAGTCGCTGAGCGATCCGAGGTCCTCCGGCGCCGTCGCGAAGAGGGCCATCTGGTTGTAGGGGAGCGACGTCGCCGAGCCGTTCGCCGAGTCGGTGTCGTCGGTCAGCACGACGTGGACGCGACCGCGCACGTCGTGATCGAGCACGCGCGAGAGGCGCGCGTGCGCCCGCTCGGCCGCGAAGGCGACGCGCCGCGCGAGGTGCCCGAGCGGCTCGGGGTAGGTGATGGCGAAGTGCTCCGTCTCGACGGTGCGCCATGGGACGCGACGGTCGCGGGGCGCCTGCGCCGAGGCGGACGCCGAGAGGAAGGCCGTGAGCAGCATCGCACCGACCCACACGCCGCTCCGCTCCCAACTCGGACGCTGCGGATCCCGGCTCGGAGGTCGCCGCGCGCGCGGGGGCGTCTGCCCGTCGGCACCCACGGCGTGTCGCGACGGGCTCGTCACCCCGGCTACGTATCACGCGGCCCCCCGGCGCGACCACGTCTGGTGTCGCCCGGGGAGCGGAGCTCCGGTCGCCCGCCCGGCGCAGGACGAACGATCACCGCGAGCGCTGGCGGCCACCGTGGCCTGTCGGGATCTTCCGTGCATCGCACAGCCTACGTTCGCGTTACCACCTCTCTCGTCGCCTCGAGAGAGCGCGACACGACCAACGTTGGCGACGCGCGCCTCGGGGCCTGGCGGCCGAGGCTCGAGTATCCGATTCGAGGATCCGATTCGCTTCTTGGCCTTCCGTGACGGGCGCTGGAGCGCCCGCCGTGTTCGCGCGCCGCCCGCGAAGGGCGCCGACCATCGTGATTTCGAGGGGATGGGGGCGACACCCGGACCCACCGCATCCTTGACCTCGCGGGCACGTCTTCACTAGCCTAGTGACGCTCCCCGAGAGCCCCCACTCATGGAACCGCCCATCCCGAAGATCACTCCTCCCCCGAATCGTCCCGCGCGGTCGTTCGCGCTGCGGTTCATCTCCGGGAAGTATCAGGGCGGAGAGTTCCCCCTGCCCGAAGAGGGCGAGATCGTCATCGGCCGCTCGAGCGAGCTCGACATGGTCCTCGTCGAGGACATGGTCTCCCGTCGGCACGCGAAGATCACCGTCACCGGCGGGCAGATCTTCATCCAAGATCTCGGCTCGACCAACGGGAGCTTCGTCAACGGTGAGAAGATCAAGCGGGCGCGCCTCGGGGAGGGCGACCGCATCCTCATCGGCACGAGCATCATCAAGGTGATCGCGACGGAGGGGCCGGCGTCCCTGCGCGAGGCGAAGGCGCACCTCGAGGACGTGGCGGCGGGCAAGCGGACCTCGCAGGTCCGCACGATGACCGGCTCGATCGCCGAGGTCCCGCTGCCCGACCTGCTGCAGCTCTTCGCGGCGAGCAAGAAGAGCGGCACGCTCGTGATCCGCACCGACTCGGACACCGGCAAGATCCACCTCGACAAGGGGCGCGTGGTCTACGCCGTGATCAACGACAACTACGACGTCGCGCCCATCAAGAGCTTCTTCCGCATCATCACCTGGCAGATCGGCACCTTCGACATGGAGCCGCCCGAGGATCGAGAGTTCCTCGAGCCCATCGAGATGAGCACCGAGGGCCTCTTGATGGAGGCGATGCGGCAGCTCGACGAGGTGCGCCGGCTCGAGCCGGACATGCCGCCGCTCGCCTCGCAGGTCTCGATGGCGACGCCGCTCATCCCGCCGCTCCGCGACCTCTCGCCCGACGAGCTCGACGTGTTGCAGCTCGCGCACAACTACGGGCACGTCGAGACGGTGCTCAACAAGAGCCTCGCGAGCGATCTCGAGACGAGCAACATCCTCGTGAAGCTCGTGAAGTCCGGCTACCTCAAGATCGATTGAGCGCCGTCAAGCCGCCCGCCGAGCCCTCGCTCTTCGCCGCAGCTCTCTGCGCGCCGCAGTTCTCTGCGCGACGCAGCTCTCTGCGCGCCGCAGTTCTCTGCGCGACGCAGCTCTCTGCGCGCCGCAGCTCTCTGCACGCCGCAGCTCTCTGCGCGCCGCAGCTCTCTGCACGCCGCAGCTCTCTCCGCGCCGCAGCTCTCCCCGCGCCGCAGCTCTCGGCGCGCCGCGGCTCTCCGCGCGCCGCGACCATCGCCGAGCTCAAAGGCCACCCGCGCGTTGGATCAGCTGCGCCGCTTGACGTAGGCGACCAGGCCCTCGCGTGCAGTCGTCAGCCGGGCCAGCAGGGTCTCTGCGGCCTTGCGGCGCTCGGGGTCGTCACGGTGGCGGTCGGGGTGGTACGAGCGCGAGAGGCGCGCGTAGGCCTCCTCGATCTCGGCGAGCCGCGCGCCCGGCGCGAGCTCGAGGTTCGCGTACCACTGCAAGACCTGCGCGGCCTCGGCCTCATCCAGCCAGCGGCGCTCGGACGCGGCGGGGGAGCGTCGCCCCCCGCCTTGCGCGCGCTCGCGCCGCCGCCGCCGCGCCTCGGCCTCGAGCTCGGCGTCGCTCATCTTGCGCAGGACCTCGGGATCGATCCGGTGCGGCATGGCTCAGGAGACCTCGTCGGTGTCCTCGGACCCGGGCCGAGCCGTGAGGAGCCGGGCGATGAGGTGCTGGCTGTACTGGCTGAGCTCGGTGAAGACCACACCCATCCCGGGCGGATCCTTCTGCACGCGGACGACCTCGCCGACCCCCTCGATGGTCTCGATCTCGTCCATCACGACCGTGAACTTCAGATCGACGCGCGTCCCGAGGGGCAGGAGCTGCTTGGAACGCACGAAGGCCCCCGAGCGCGAGATGTTCGTCACGTACTCGTGGATGAACGCGTCGAAGGACTCGAACTCCTTGTTGATCGTCACCCGCGGCGTCGTGCGCTGCTCGGGGTCGCCGAGATCGTCCTCATCGCTCATCGCGTGGTCAGCCTACACCAGCTCGCGCCACGACGGGAGCGGACCTTCGACCTGCGACCGAGGTTTCGGTACGCTGCGCCGGTGACCCCTCGAATCGAGCTCTTCTTCGACGTCGTCTCCCCCTACTCGTACCTGGCAGTGACGCAGATCGAGGCGCTGGCCGAGCGTCACGGGGCCGAGGTGGACTTCAAGCCCTTCTTCCTCGCCGGCGTGATGAAGGCGACCGGAAACGTCCCGCCGGCCACCTTACCGGCGCGCGGCAAGTACCTCTTCGCGGACCTGAACCGTTGGGCGAAGCGGTACGGGGTCCCCTTCCGCTTTCCGTCGAGCTTCCCCGCCAAGACGATCACCGCCCAGCGGATGCTGGTCGCGCAGCGCCTCGCGGACGCGGCGGGCGTGCCGAAGTTGGCGCACGCTCTCTACCGCGCGCATTGGGGGGAAGGCGGAGACGTGGCGGCCCCCGAGCGACTTGTCGCGCTGGCGGAGGGCGCCGGCCTGGACGGTGAGGCGTTGCTCGCGGCGGCCGGCACCCCCGAAGTGAAGGCCGAGCTCGAGGCGCTGACGGCCGACGCGGTCGCCCGTGGCGCGTTCGGCGCCCCGACCCTGTTCGTCGGCCGCGAGATGTTCTTTGGGAACGACCGCCTCGGCTTGCTCGAGGACCTGCTCGAGTCGTTGCGCGCGGCCCCGACGCCGTGAGCGAAGGCCCACTTCGAAGCGCCTCGCGCGGGGGGCGGGCGAGGCGCTTCGAGGTCGAGGATCGCGGCGAGCGCTTGAACCTGCGGCGCGGGCGTGGGAATGCCAGCCCTGCTGAGGTGTCGAAGGACGCGCGCTGGCGCGCCCGGACGAGCGCCACGGAGAGACGATGAGCGAAGCGAACGACGAGCCGAAGACGGAGGCCGCGGACGGCGAGGGCGGCAAGGGCGCGCGGCGCATGCCGAAGAAGGGCGCGAAGAAGGGCAAACCTGGCGGCAAGGCTGGGGGCAAGCCCGGCGCTGCGAAGGCCTCCCTGGCGGCTACCGAGGCCGAGGAGGGCGCCCCGCGCTGGCTCTGCGTGCACTGTGGGCACCGCTTCGCCGCGGCCGAGGCGCCCGACCGGTGCCCGTCGTGCATGCGCAAGGGGGGCCTCGAGGCCCTCGCGGCTGACGCGCCGAGCAAGCGCCCGGCCTGGCTCGTCCCCGCCCTCGTCGTCGGGCTCATCGGGGTCGTCGGCGCCGGCTACGCGATCTGGCGTGGGGCGACCCCCGACGCCGTGAGCGGCGAGGCTCCGCTCGAGCCGCTCTCGCGCTCGCAGCTCCGCGGCTACCTCGCGCTCGAGAACGCCGACGGCGATCACGCGGATCTCTTCGAGGCCGACGCGGCCGTCGAGGCCCTCGCGCGGCACGCCAGCGGGGGCGCGGCGGTCGCCAAGGCGGAGGCGCTGCTCGCCCACGTCCGCGCCCGCGCGGCAGCGGGCGCGTTCGAGCCCTGGTCGCTCGACACGCCCCGTGACACCCCGATCCGGGGCGCAGGCCCGACCGCTGCGCGCCTGGCCGAAACCGAGCGCGCGCACCTCTACCCGCTCGAGGTCGCGCTGGCGACCGCCGCGGCGCTCCGCGAGGCGGGGATCGACGCGATGATCGCCGACGTCTGGGCGTTCCCGGGCGACCGCCGTCCACCCGATCCGAGCGGACGCCTCGGCTACTTCGGCGTCGCGGTGTGGGAGGGCGACGTGGGCGAGGGGGCGCCGAGCGTCATCCTCGATCCCTACCTCGGCCACGCGACGCAGCCCGAGGCCGAGAGCTACCGCGTGCTGACCGACGTCCAGGTCGCGGCGGCCTTCCTCGGCGCGCAGGCGCTCCACGCGCTCGTGCACGACAACGACAGCATGCGCGCGATGCAGCGCGTGCAGCAGGCCCTGCGCCTCGACCGGCGCTCACCCTATCTGCGCAGCGTGCAGGCGGCGGTGCTGATCGCCAACGGTGGCATCCCGCAGGGCATCGAGGAGCTCCAGGCCGCGGCGCAGCTGCGTCCCGACGGGCCGCGGCGGAACAACGTCGCGGGTGTCTTCATGGCCACCGGGGATCTCGAGCAGGCCAACCGCGAGGTCGCGGCGGCGCTCGAGCAGTTCCCGGAGTTCGCGGGCGGCCTCGCCACGCTCGGCGCGATTCACCTCGCGCAGGGGGAGACCAGCCTCGCGCGCCGCCAGCTCACCGAGGCCGAGCGGCTCGAGCCGCAGCTGCTGATCCTCCCCATGCTCTGGGCCGAGCTCCACCTGCGCAGCGGCGACGCGGAGGCGGCCGTCGCCCGCGCCCGCGAGGCCGCCGAGCGCCGCCCGCACGATTGGCAGACGCGCCTCGGGGTCGCGCGCATCTTCCGCGCGGCGGGGCGCTTCGACGCGATGCGCCGCGAGGCGCGCGCGGTGATGGAGCTCGTCCCGGCGGAGCAGCGCGAGCCGATGCGGCAGCAGATCCACCAGCTGCTCGGGCCGACCGCGCTGGAGGAGGACGTCTTCGCGGGTGACGACGACGACGAGGATCACTTCGACGACGACGAGGACGATCTCGAGCTCGGCGAGCCCTCTGGGTTTCGGCTCGGCTCGAGCCTGCTCGGGGAGGAGGCGCCCAGCCTCGGCGGGAGCGCGCCCGCTCTCGGCGGTCAAGAGGGCCCCGCGTTGATGCTCGGTGATCAGTCGGGCTTCGGCCTCGGTGGGAGCAGCGGCAGCAGCACGATGCTCCGCCTCAACCTCGGCAACTGAGGGCGTCAGCTGCTCGCGCCGTCGAGGAGCCCCGTCACGTCCGCGAAGGGCGCGGTGCAAGGGGGCCCGTCCGCGAAGAGGTAGTGCGCGACGCGGCCCGGGGTGAGCGCCAGCAGGGTCGCGGACCGGGTCCCGTAGACGGGCGTGTGGATGCAGAGCGCCTGGAGCCGCCGGAGCGTCGCGTGATCGAAGCGGCTCTCCGAAGGCGGCGCCGGCACCTCGCGCTCGGGCGGCTCTTCGTGGTCGCCGAGGGCCGCGGCGAGCGCCGCCGAGAGGGCCGGCCACGGCGCCTTCACGTGTGGCTCGACGAGGCCCACGGCGCGGCGGGTCTTCGGGAACTCGGGCGATCCGATGCGGTCGTTTGGCAGCACCCAGAGGCCGTCGTCGAGCGCGTGGATCTCGACCTCGGCGCGGTCGCCGTGCGCGTAGACCACGTAGAGCGACGAGGCGTCGCCGAAGAAGAGGTTGAAGGGGTTGTACGCGCGCGCGTCGAGCGTCCGCACGTACGCCTCGATCGCGCGGACGTCGGGCAGCCTGAGCGCCGCCATCACGACGTCGCCCCGAGACGCCTTGCCGCCGTCGTGACCGCGGAGGTATTGGCGCTGGTTGGTCAGGGCGACGAAGTGGCCGCGCTCGCTCGCGCCCATCCACGTCCCGCCGGCCTGCAGATCGACGCCGGCGACGACGCGCGGCGCCTCCGAGACGATCCGCGGCGGGCTCGCCGCGCGCGCGTAGAACTCGTCGCGGTTGGCGGCGAGGATCAGCGGATAGTCGGGATGGACGCGGTACGCGAACAGGATCAGGCACACGGACGTCGCTCCGGCAGCGGGCAGGACGGGCGCCGAGCATATACCCGCCGTCCGTGCCCGCCGCCGTGACCGTCAGTTGACCGGCTCCAGCACGATCTCGACGCGACGGTTGCGCGCGCGGCCTTCCGGCGTGGCGTTGCTGGCGATCGGCATGTCGTAGGCGAAGCCGCGCACGATCATGCGGCCCGAGGGCACGCCGAAACCGCTCAGCGTGTTGGCAACGACAGTGGCGCGGTCATACGACAGACGCTCGTTCAGCTCGCGCGAGCCGGTGTTGTCGGTGTGGCCGCAGACGCCGATGCGCGT
>JAHBWH010000201.1 GCA_019637115.1 Myxococcales bacterium
AAGCTTCTTTTCAGGCGCGCGCGCGCGCCGGCTTCGAGAAGAAGCGTCGGTCCATCCACTCCGTGATCGGCGACGCCACGTAGATCGACGAGTAGGTGCCGATGATGATGCCGACGAAGAGCGCGAAGCTGATGTCCTTGATGACCGGCGTGCCCCAGATGAAGAACGCGAGGATCGAGAGCAGCGTCGTGCCCGAGGTGATGACCGTACGCGAGAGCGTCTGGCTCGTGCTGAGGTTGATGATCTCCCGCAGCGACTTGTCCTTGTACCGCCCCATGTTCTCGCGGATGCGGTCGTAGACGACGATCGTGTCGTTGATGGAGTACCCGAGCACCGTCAGCACCGCGGCGACGGTCGTCAGGTTCACCTCCTTCTGCACGAGCACGTAGATGCCGAGCGTAATGATCGCGTCGTGGAACATCGCGACGACGCCGCCCGGCGCGAACCGGAGGTCGAAGCGCAGGGCGACGTAGACCATGATGAAGGCGATGACGTAGATGAGCGACTTGGCGGCCGCGTCGCGGAGCTGCTTGCCCGCCTTCGGCCCGACCCACTCGACCCGCTCGGGGTCCGCGGGGCCGCGCTCGCCGAGGCGCTCGCGCAAGCTGGCGACGAGCTCGTCGGCGATGCCGACGAGGAAGACCTCGAGCCGGACGTCCTCGCTGCCGACGAGCGGCTCGATGGAGCGCACGTTCGCGCCGTGGCCTTCGACCGCCGCGCGCAGCGCGCTCTGGTCCACGTCGCGCGCGAGCCGCAGCGTGATCTTGTCGCCGCCAGGAGAGAAGCGGACGTCGCGCACGACGTCGTCCCCGAGCGCGCCGGTGATCGCGTCGCGGATCCGGCCCTGCTGGTCATCGGGCACGGCCGAGACCTCGCGGACGCGGATCATGAACTCGTGGTCCTTCTCCTCGACGCGCACGACGTCGGCGCCCTGGTGGCCGAGCTCCTCGAGCAGCCCGCGCAGCTCCGCCGTGTCCACCGCGCCGCCGAAGGCGACCTGGATCTCGGTGCCGCCCGCGAAGTCGATGCCGTAGTTCGGGCCGGGGAAAAAGAGCGAGCCGACCCCGAGCAGGGTGAGCACGAGCGTGGCCGTGATGACCGGCCGGCTCAGCCGCATGAAGTCGATGTAGGTGCCGGGTTTGATGATTTCCATGACGGTTCACCCGACCTTCAGGCGCTTGACGCGGAGACCGCGCACGATCCAATCCAGCATCACCTTCGCGCAGAAGACACCCGTGAAGAGCGAGGTGATGATGCCGATCATCAGCATGACGGCGAAGCCCTTGATCGGGCCGGTGCCGAACTGGAAGAGGACCACACCCGCGATGAAGGTGGTCAGCTGGCTGTCGAAGACCGACGAGAAGGCGCGGCCGAAACCTTGATCCACGGCGGAGCGTGGGGATTTGCCCGCACGAAGCTCCTCGCGGATGCGTTCGATGATGAGGACGTTCGCGTCGACGGCCATACCGACCGTGAGCGCGAGCGCCGCGACACCTGGCAAGGTCAGGGTGGCCTCGAAGCCCGCCATGATCCCGAGGAGGAAGAGCAGGTTGAGGATGACCATCACGTTCGCGACGATGCCGACCACCGAGTAGTAGACGAGCATGAAGAGGAGCACGAGCCCGATGCCGACGACGGCGCCGAGCGCGCCCTTCTCGACCGAGTCGCGGCCGAGCGTCGGGCCGATGAGCTGCTCGTTCGCCGGCCGGAGCGGCGCCGGGAGCGCGCCCGCGCGGAGCACGACCACGAGCGCGTTCGCCTCGTCGAAGAGCCGGTTGTAGTCGCCCGAGCCGAGCGTGATCTGCGCGCGACCGCCGCCGATCCGGGCCTGGATGACGGGCGCGGACTCGGCCTTGTCGTCGAGGACGATGGCCATCCGGCGCTTGATGTTGCGGCCGGTCATGTCCTCGAACTTCGTCGCGCCGCTCGAGTTGAACTGGAGCGAGACGACGGGGCGGTTGCCCTCCTGGGGATCGAACGAGACGAAGGCGTCCGCGATGTCCTCGCCCGTCACGTTGGTCGAGCGGTAAACGTAGAACGTGCGCCAGGCCTCCTCGTCGTTGCCCAGCTCCGACAGCTCGCTGCGATCCAGCTGCTTGACGACGGCTTGGTGATCGTCGGGGATCGCGATGCCCTCGAGCACGGCCTCGAGGCGCGCTCGCGCGGTGCGGCAGGTCTCGTCGCGGTCGGCACACTTCGGCGCGCGGCTGAGGAGGAAGTACGACGTCACGCTCGGCTGGGTCTCACCCGCCGGCGCGCCCTCGGCCTCGACCGTGACTCCCTCAGGGAGCGTCGACCGATCGAGATCGCGGAAGAGGGAGGTGCCCTCCTCGTCCAGGATCTTGAACTCGAGGCGGGCGGTCGTCGCGATGATCTCGCGGATGCGGTCGAAGTCCTCTTGGCTCGCGCCCGGGATCTCGACGATGAGGTCCGAGTCGCGCCCGATGACGGTCGCTTCGCGGAGGCCGAGGCCGTCGATGCGGTTCGTGACCGTGAGCTTCGCCTGCTCGACCGCGGTCTCGGTCAGCTCCGCGATGCGATCCTCGCGCATCGCGAGGTCGACGCGCATGCCGTCGGAGCCGGAGAGCCGCAGCTCGGGGTATTTGCGCTGGAGCCACTCGGTCGTGAACTGGCTCTTGTCCTCGGCGGATGTGAAGAGCACGCGGATGCTGCGGGGGCCGACCCGTTGCACCGTGTAGCGCTCACCGAGCGACGCGAGCTGCTCACGCGAGAGGTTGTCCCGCTCGTCCTCTTCGACCACGCCGAGGAGCACGCCGAGATCACGGACCATCTCTTCCGAGTAGCGGTCGCGGCGGTCGCGGATGTACTCGTCGACCTCGACCTCGTACATCAGGCGCAGGCCGCCCCGGATGTCGAGGCCGGGGCTGATCCGACGCTTGAAGGTCTCCTTCACCCATTGGGGCGCCGGGACCCAGCCCGCCTGATCGAGGCTTGGCCAGAGAGTGAGCCAAGCCGCGACGATCGCGGCCAGCACGAGAGAGAAACGAAAATACCAGGAACGATCCATCGATGGGCCTCGACGCTCGCGCGTGAAAGGGACGCGTCAATCCTTCTTGGGCGGCTCTTCCGCCGCCGGGGAGCCCTCGGGCCCTGCGATGGCCGAGCGGAGGACGTTGATCTTCGTCTTCTCGGCGATCCGGAGCGTGACCTCCCGGTCGTCGATCTCGACGATCTCACCGCGAATGCCGCCGTTGGTACGGACGACCAGCCCCTTGCGGAGCGCCTTGAGCATCTCGTCGCGCTCGAGCTGCTGCTTACGCTGCGGCCGGATGATCAGGAAGTAGAAGACCGCGAACATCGCGACCAACATGCCGATCTGCATGCCGCCGCCTTCGCAGCCCGGAGGCGCTCCGCCCCCGCCAGCGCCGCCGCCCGCGCCGCCGCTGGGCGGGGGCTGCAACCACATCGAGAGCTCGAGTAGGGAAAGGAGCACGAATTCACCTCAAAAACCGGCCGGACGCGCCCTTCTGACGGCTACCCAGCCCCAAAGCCGCGGTGGCTTACTCCAACGCCCCGAACCCGTCAACCGTGGGGAGCGGCCCGAGGGGACCGAGTGCGCTCTTCATGAGGGGCCAAGACGACTCGCTCCAGCCCGAAGCCCGTTCAGGGCCTCCGTCGATGATCGGCGGGGACGTCGTCTGCCACCTTCGGCGCTCGACGGGCCAAGGGCCAGGAGACCGGCGATCCATGCCTTCGTTGCGCGCGCCGCGCTCGGGAACCGGCCCGGCTCGACGGCTCCTCGGGAGCAGCCTCGGGACGTCGCGGAGCTTCTTGTCGGTAATTCCAGAGGGGGCGTGGCACGCTACCGTCCCCGATGTTCGAGCCTCATCGCGCCAGAGAGTCCTTCCTGGAGGCTGCCCCCCACGCCGGGCGCGAGTCGATCGAGCTCGCCGAGGCGCTCGGCGCGCACGCGCCCTCGCTCTTTCCGCTGGTGGTCGCCGATCCGACCGTCCTCGAGGACGTCCGCGCGCGACCTCTCGATCGAGAGGACGAAGCGTCCGCCCTCCGCGCGGCGTTCGAGCCCATCGCCGCCCTCCCCGACGGTCCCGAGCTCTTCCGCGCGCTCCGGCGCGCCCGACACCGCGCCATGGTCCGGATCGCGCTGAGAGAGGTGCTCGGCCTCGCGGACGTCGACCGCACGGCGGCCGAGCTCGCGACGCTGGCGTCGGTCGCGCTCGACGCCGCCCTGCGCGCGTGCCGTCGAGGCGCCGAGGCGCGCCTCGGCGTCCCCCGTGACGAGCACGGCGCGCCGGTCCCCATGGTCGTGCTCGGGATGGGCAAGCTCGGCGGCGGGGAGCTCAACCTCGGCAGCGACGTCGACCTCATCTTCTTCTACGGGACCGACGACGCGCAGCTCTTCTCCCCCGAGGGCGAGGACGCGCCGAGCGCGGACGCGAGCGTGCACGAGCTGTTCACGCGCGTCGTCCGCCGGGTCAGCCGCGCGCTCGGCGAGGTGACGGAGGACGGCTTCGTCTTTCGCGTCGACCTCCGGCTGCGACCCGAGGGGAGCCAGGGCGCGCTCGCCAACTCCCTCGCGAGCGCGGAGCGCTACTACGAGAGCTTCGGCCGCGGCTGGGAGCGCGCCGCCCTGCTGCGCGCCCGCCCCGTCGCGGGAGACCGGGCCTTCGGGCGCCGCGTCGAGGACGCGCTGCGGCCCTTCGTCTGGCGGCGCTCGGTGGACCCCTCCATCGCGGTCGACATGCACGAGCTCGTCCTGCGCGCGCGACGACAGCTCGCCGCGAGCGAGCACGACGTCAAGCTCGGGCGCGGCGGGATCCGCGAGGCCGAGTTCTTCGTGCAGACGCTCCAGCTGGTCTGGGGAGGACGACACCCCCAGCTCCAGGTGCCCGGCACCATCGAGGCGCTGCGGCGGTTGAAGGCCCTCGGCTACGTCACCCACCGCGACGCGGACGCGCTCGAGGCCGCGTGGGCCCTGCTCCGGCGCGTCGAGCACCGGATCCACATGGTCGCTGGCTACCAGACCCACAGCCTCCCCGCCGACCGTGGTGAGCTCGCGCGCTCGCTCGGCTTCGCCGACGCGGCGGCGTTCGACGAGGCGCTCGGCCGCGAGCGGCGCCTCGTGGCGCGGCTCTTCGACTCGCTGGTCGACGAGGGCTCGCGTGGCGTCAACGCCCACGCCAGCTTCGTAGAGCAGCTGGCGAGCGCGATGCTCGCGCTCTCGACGCGGACGCCGAGCACCCGGGGCCACGACGGCGCCTCGCCGACCGATCGCGCGCCCGCCGCGCACGAGGGGGACGACGTCACCGAGCGCCTCGTCGAGCGGCTGCTCGAGCTGATCCCCGTGCGAGATCCCGACGAGGCGATCGCGCACCTCCTGCGGCTCGCGCGCCGAGCCGAGAGCCCCTTCGGCGCGCTCGGACGCGCGCGGCGGCCGGGCTTCGCCGCGAGCCTGCTCTCGGAGGTCTCCCAGGCCCCCGACCCCCTGCTCGCGCTGCGCTACCTCGCGGACCTCTTCCTCCGTGGGGGCAGCGGCTACGAGGGGATGCTGGCCGACGAGCCACGCCTCGCGCGACGGGTGGTCGGCCTCTGCGGGAGCTCTCCGACGCTCGCCGAGCTCCTCGTCGGCCACCCCGAGAGCCTCGGCGAGGTCTTCCGCGGCTCGAGCGCGCCGACCGACGACGAGGTCGAGGTCGCGCACGCCGACCTCGACACGTTCCTGCGCGGCGAGGTCCCCTCGACCGAGGCGGAGGGCGCGCCGCGCGAAGACGACGCGCCGACGCTCGATCCCGAGCGCTTCGTGAGCGAGCTCCGACGGGTGCGGCGCGAGCAGCTCTTGCGCATCGGGCTCGCCTCGGTCGGCGGCGAGCTGCGCGCGCGCGACGCGCAGCGCCGGCTCACGTCGCTCGCCGACGCCCAGGTCCGGCGCGCCTTCTCGTTCGCGCTGCGCGAGTGCGAGGCCCGCTGGGGGCGCCCGTCGAGCGCGATGGCCGTGGTGGCCATGGGCAAACTCGGCGGCGCCGAGCTCGGCTTCACCTCGGACCTCGATCTCGTCTTCCTCTACGGCGCGGACGGCGAGACCGACGGGGGGCGCGCGCACGTCGACTTCTTCAGCCGCGTCGCGCAGCGGACGATGCGGCTGCTCACCCAGCTCGACCCCGAAGGGCCCGGCTACGAGGTCGACACACGGCTTCGACCGAGCGGCTCGCATGGGCTGCTCGTCGTCTCTCGCGCTGCGTTCGAGGCCTACCACGAGAGCTCGCACGCCGAGGCGTGGGAGCGTCAGGCGCTCGTCCGCGCGCGCGTGGTGGTCGCGAGCGACGCGGCCTTCGAGGCCGAGGTCGGCGCCCTCTTCGAGCAGACGGCGTACGCACACGGCGCGCCGGATCCCGAGCGCCTCGCCGCGCTCCGTGGCCGGATGCAGCGCGAGCTTGCTGGTGAACGGGCGCATCGATACCATCCGAAGCTCGGCTTCGGCGGGCTCTTGGACGTCGAGCTCGCGACGCAATGGCTCCAGATGAGCCACGGAGAAGACCCGACGGTGCATCGTCGCCACACGCTCGACGCCCTCGACGCGCTCGCCGCGGGACGTTATCTGGCCCCCGCCACCGCCGAGGTGCTCCGCGACGGCTACCGCTTCTTCCGCTCGGTCGAGCAGGCGAACGCGCTGCTCGAAGGGAGCGGCGACGGCACGCTCGTCTTCGGCGGGCCTCGCGCGGCGGCCATCTCGCGCGCGTTGGGGGTGCGGGAGCGCGACGGAGTGGACGCGAGCGAGGTGCTCCGACGCGCGTGGGAGCGACGCGCCCACGAGGTCCGGGCCGTCTTCGAGCGCCTGCTCGCCCCGGTCGACGCCCCTCCGGGTTGGTCGGAGGTCGCGTCTTGAGCGCGCGCCGCGTCCTCGTGGTCCACGGCGACCTCGGGCGAGCCTCGACCATCGCCGCGGCGCTGCGCGCGGCGGGCTGGGAGGCCGACCCGATCGACAGCGGGGAGCGCGCCATCGACCGCTTCGTCACGCACCCCGTGGACGCCGTCGTCGTCGATCTCGAGCTGCCGGGACGAGACGGCGCCGCGACGATCGAGTCGCTGCGGTGGGCGCCGCGCGGGCGGGAGCTCCCGATCGTCCTCACGGGCACCGCCGCGCGGCCCGAAGCCGTCGAGGCGGTCGCGAAGCAGCTCGGGGTCGACGCCGTCCCCGGCGGCGACCCGGCCTCGATCGTCGCGCGGCTGGCCAGCTCGGAGCCCACGCCCACGCCCGCGCGCGCGGCGCCGGTCGCGACGACGCCCTTCGACGACGATCTCTACGAGCCGGCGGCGCCGCGTCGCTCGGTCCTGCCGGCGGCCCTCGACCCCGACGCCCGCCGCGAAGGGGTCGACGTCGAGCGCCGCGCCGAGGCGATCGCGAGCGTGGCGGCGGTCGCGGGGGATCTTCGCGACATCGAGCTCGCCGTCGTGCTCGCGCGCCTCGCAGACCTCCGGGCGACGGGTGCGCTCGTCGTGAGCGGCGTGGAGACGCGGCCGACGGTCACCGGCGAAGGCCCGAAGAAGGTCGTGTTCTTCCGCAACGGCGTCCCAATGCTCGTGCGCTCGAACCTCGAGGCCGATTGCCTCGGGCAGGTCTTGTTGCGCGAGGGGCGAATCGATCGAGAGGCGCTCGACGAGTCGCTCGCGCGCGTGCACGAGGGGGACGGTCGTCAGGGCGGCATCCTGGTGGCCATGGGAGCGCTCACGCCGCACGCGCTCCGTGACGGGCTCGAGGCGCAGCAGCGTGAGAAGCTCCTCGAGCTCTTCGCGTGGCCCTCCGGCGCGTTCCACTTCTCGGAGACGATGCAGCCCCCCGCGGAGACCATCACGCTCGAGCTCTCGCTCGCGGAGATCGTCAACGTCGGCCTCCGGGAGAGGGTCGACCCGGCAGAGATCGGCGCGCGGCTGCTCGCCGTGCTCGATCTCTACGCGGTGCCGCTCGACCCGAGCCTCCGTGGGCTCGTGCACGTCGTCACCCCACACGAGCGCGCGCTCCTCGAACGCGTGGACGGCACCGTGACGCTCCGAGCGCTCGTGACCGCCGCTGGCGCCCGCGCCGCCGACGCCGCGCGCGTCCTGCACGCTGCGCGCTGTCTGGGCGGCCTCACGCTCCACACCGCCCCCTCGCCGCGCGAGCCGCGCACCGCCACCGACGCGGACGCGCTGGGCCTGCTCCGGCAGATGCTCCCCGCGCTGCGCGCCGAGCGCTACGCCGACGCGTTCGCGACCGGACCACGCGACGACATCTCGAGCATCCGTCAGCGCGGCGCCGCGCTCCGCGCGCAGGTGCGCGCCATCCTCGAGCGACGCGACATCGACCCGAGCCTGCGCAACCTCGCCCAAGAGGTGCACATGCGGCTCGGGCGCGGCGAGGCCTCCTTGGTCGCGGCGCGGGAGCGCTCTGAGCCCGTCGCGCTCGCGGACCTCGGGGCGAGCGGCCCCACGACCTCGATCGAGCGGCCGCGCTCGGCGCCCCACGAGGTGGCCACCCGGGAGCACCCGGTGGTCCCTGCCGCGGCGCGCGACTCGGTCTCCCACGACCTCGGCGTCCTCGATGACGGGGAGGAGGAGGTCCCCGACGTACCGACCGAGCTCGGACGAAGGACCTCGGAGGAGCTCGCCCGCGCGGACGCTTCGGGCGCCCCAGACGCCCCGAACACCCCGGACGCCCCAGAGGATTGGGACGAGGTCCCGGACGTGCCGACGGATCACGACGCGGCCCTGCCGACGAGCGCCTTCGCGGCGCGCCGCTCGGACGACGCCCCCCTATCCATCCACGAGGCCGCGTCCATCCACGAGGCGGAGACGCGCTTCGTCGAGGCGCCCGAAGCGTCCAGCGCATCCCACGAGGCGGCGCTGGACGAGCCCAACCACGAGGCCGCGTCCGACGAGTCCGGCGACGCCTCGCTCGAGGCTTCTCGGGCCGAGCCGAGCGATGTCGCTTCGCTCGAGGCCGAGTCCTCCGCCCGCGCGACGTTGGCGGAGCCGAGGCCGAGCACGTCACGAGAGGCTCCGGAGGCGCCGAGCGGCGCAGCGGGCCCGCCCCCCGAGGATCTCGACGCGCGCGTCGAACGGATGCTGCAGGCGGAGCGCGCGCTCCGGCGAGGGCGCCGAGCGCTCGAGCGCGGCCAGACCGACGCGGCGCGCGAGGCCCTCTCGAAGGCGGTCGCGCTCATCCCCGACGAAGGAGAGTTCGTGGCCGAGCTCGCGGCGCTCGACGCGAGGAGCGCCACCACCGAGCCTTTGCGCGTGGACGCGCTCGCGCGCCTCGAGGAGGCCACCCGGCTCGCGCCCAAGAACCCGCGCGTGCTGCTCCTGCGGGCGCAGACGCTCCGCGCCTTCGGCGACGAGGCGAGCGCCCGCGCGGCCTACGAGCGCGCGCTCGCCGCGGACCCCGACAGCGCCGAGGCCCTCGAGGGCCTGCGCGCGCTCGCGCGCCACTGACCCGCGGGCCTCCGCGGGCTCAGCCCTCGGCGGGCGGCGGAGGCTCGATGAGGTCCCGATGCACGAGGAAGGCGTGGCAGTGCGGGCAGGTCGGGAGATCCTCGACGTCGACCGGGCCCTCGGTCGGGTCGGCGCGCTTGATCTCGATGAAGAGCTGGGCAGGGATCGCCATCCGACACGAGACACACGTCGGCTCGGCGATGATCGACACCGGGTAGTATTTGTCGCGAGCCCGGAGCTTCTCGTAGCGCTTGACGACGCGCCGCGGGAGCGCGGCGACGAGCTCGTCGCGCCCGACGACGACCGTCTCTCGCGCCTCTCGGACCTCGGCGAGGCGGGCCTCTCCCGCCTTCGTCTCGTCTTCCGCGAGCGCGAGCGCCTCACCGAGCTGCTTCTCGCGCTCCGCGAGGGTCTCGCGCTTCGCCTCGACGGTCACGCCGAGCTGCGCGATCTCTCGCTCGCGGTCCGACATCAGCCGGCGCGTCGCCTCGATCTCTCGCTCGGCCGCGTCCGCCTCCTTGAGCGTCCGCGCCCGCGAGACCTTCGACTTCGCGCGCGCGATGGCCTCGCGCCGCTCTTGGAGGTCGGCGATGCGGCTGGCCTTCAGCGCGTCGGCCTCCTCGACCTGCGCGCGCTCGCTGGCGAGCAGGCTCTCGAGCATGCGAACGTCGGCCCGCATGGCGTCCATCTTCACGGGGAGGGAGCGGAGCTCCTCGTCATAACCCTTCGCGGCTTCGTCGATCTTCCAGAGCTTGGCAAGAGCCGTCAGAACGTCGCGCACGCTGTCTCCTCCACGCTGCCCAAGCTGGACGGCGCGGGGCGCGTTTACCGTGGGAGCGTCCGCGATGCAAGCAGGCGCTCCCACGGCCCGCGCATCCGCCCCGCGCATCGACCCCGCGCATCCGCCCCCACGTCGCCCCTACCGCGACCGCGCTTCGCGCAAGGGACGATCCGTGGGGTGCCGTCGCGACAGGCTGGTCGCCCAGCGGGGGTATGTTCTTCGCGAAAGGCTGGTAGGCCCAGCAGGACTCGAACCTGCAACGAGCCGGTTATGAGCCGGCGGCTCTGACCAATTGAGCTATGGGCCCGTCGTAGGAGCGCCGAGGGCGGCGCCGCGTGTTGGATCTCCGAGAGCGGACATGGCCCGCCCTCCGCCTCCTCGCAAGCCGCTCAGTGCAGCGAACCGGAAGTTCGCGACCAGGTACGAAGAGGCGCCTGTCCAGGAAGCTGTGCTCAGGCGCCGTTGCCGCCCGTGCCGTCGATGAAGCTCCGCAGCTGCTTGCTGCGGCTCGGGTGTCGGAGCTTGCGGAGCGCCTTCGCCTCGATCTGGCGGATGCGCTCGCGCGTCACCTCGAAGTCCTGTCCGACCTCTTCGAGCGTGTGATCGCTCTTCTCCCCGATTCCAAAGCGCATGCGGAGGACCTTCTCCTCGCGCGGGGTGAGCGTCTTGAGCACGCGGCGCGTCTGATCCTCGAGGTTACCGTTGATGACGGCCTCCACGGGCGACACGACCGACTTGTCCTCGATGAAGTCGCCGAGGCTCGAGTCCTCTTCCTCGCCGATGGGCGTCTCGAGGCTGATCGGCTCCTTCGCGATCTTCAGGACCTTGCGGACCTTGTCGAGCGGCATCTCCATGCGCTCGGCGATCTCCTCGGGCGTCGGCTCGCGGCCGAGCTCCTGCACGAGGTAGCGGCTCGTGCGGATGAGCTTGTTGATCGTCTCGATCATGTGGACCGGGATGCGGATCGTCCGCGCCTGGTCCGCGATGGCGCGGGTGATCGCCTGGCGGATCCACCACGTGGCGTAGGTCGAGAACTTGTAACCGCGGCGGTACTCGAACTTGTCGACCGCCTTCATGAGGCCGATGTTGCCCTCCTGGATGAGGTCGAGGAACTGCAGCCCGCGGTTCGTGTACTTCTTGGCGATGCTGACGACGAGGCGGAGGTTCGCCTCCACCAGCTCCGCCTTCGCGCGGTCGGCCTGGCGCTCGCCGAAGCTCAGCGCCTTGTAGGTCTCGCGCAGGACGTCGACCGGCTGGCCCATGTCCTCTTCGACCTTCGCGATGGCCTTCTGCGCTTCCTTGATCGACTCCTCCGCCATGCGGAGCACCTCGACCGAGGCGCCGTGCTTGCGGATGAGCTTCTTCTCCTCGGCCGGCGAGGTCGCGACCTTCTTCAGCGCCGCGCGGATGTCGCGGACGTCCATCCCACCGCAGCGCTCCTGCGCGTCGACGATGGCCTGCTCGGCGCGCTCGATGCGGCGGATGTAGCCCTTGATGCGCGAGACGACCTTGTCGATCTGCTTCTTCGAGAGGCCGACGTCGCGCAACGCCTCGATGCGCTCCTTGCGGTTCTTCTCGACCGTATCGCGGTGCTGGCGGCGCGTTCGCTCCGCCATCTTCTTGGTGCCGTCGAGCTCCGAGCGGATCTTCGCGGTGTTCGCCTCGAGCCGCTTCACCTTGTCCACGAGGCGGACGACGCGGTTCTTCACGTCCTCCTCGGACTCGTCGTCGCCCATGTCCTTGACGACGTCCTTGACCCGCAGCTTGCCCTTCTTGAGGTTCTCGCCGATCTCGATGATCTCGGCGACGCCGACGCGCGAGTTGAGGATGACCTCGAAGATCTTGTTCTCGCCCTCCTCGATGCGCTTGGCGATCTCGACCTCGCCCTCGCGGGTGAGGAGCGAGACGGTGCCCATCTTCCGGAGGTACATCCGGACGGGGTCGTTCGACTTCGTCGTGTACGGATCGGACGCGGGCGGGAGGATCGAGTCCTTCTTCTTCGACGACGTGCGCGTCGCCTTGAAGATGCCCTCCTTGCGGCGCGCTTGCGACGCGCTGTCGACAATCTCGATGCTCTCGCCGTCGAGGCGCTGCATCAGGTCGTCGATCTGGTCGGACGAGACGACGTCGGGCGGGAGCGCGTCGTTGATCTCGTCGTAGGTCAGGTAACCCTTGAGCCGACCGCGCTCGAGCAGGAGCTGGACCTCCTTGCGGTCGCGCCGCTTGCGGCGGCCGGGCCCCTCGATGAGCTCCTCGATGTCGCTCCGGCGGGCGACGACGACCTCGTCGGAACCCTCGGCCTCGCCCTCTCCGTCGAAGTCCTCGATCTCGTCGAGCTCGACCTCGGCCTTCGCCTTCGACGCGACGGCCTTCGGCTTGGCCGCGCCGTTGGCCGACGCCGCGCCGTTCGCCGACGCCGCGCCGTTGACGTGGGCAGCCTCGACCTTCGCCTTCGTGCTCGCGCCATTGGCCTTGGGCTCGGGTGCCTCCGAGCGGCCTCGCGCCTTCGCACTGGGACGTTTCTTCGTGGACGCCTTGGTCACCGGGCTCGTCGTCTTCTTACGCGCCGTCGTGGTCTTCGAACCGCGAGCTTTCGTCGCCATCGTCACCTCTCGCGCCCATTCGCTGAGCTGCTCCCCGCAGGAGCGCCTGTAGTTCCATGCGAAGCTCGTTCGCACGAGCCTGATCTCCGGCCCTCACGGCGGCAAGGAGTCCGTCCTGAATTTGCTGCTTCCGTGCCGCCACCCACCGCTTCTGCAACAGGGGGATGCACGTGCGCAGCATCTCCAGACCTTCGTCCCGGTCGACGTGCTCGGGTCTCGCGAGCCGCCCCTCCAACCAAGGGAGCGCCTCATTCCCGTGTAATTCTCGAAGCAGCGCCGGAGCCTCCACCCCCTCGCGTTCCACCAAATGCGAGGCCGTGTCAAAGATGGCGCATAGATCCGCGCTCGTCAAAAGCTCGCCAAATCTCCGAGCTTCCGGCTCGCGCCACAGACCCAGGTCGAGGATGACCCCGAGCCCCTCGAGCTCGACCTTCGAGTAGCGCTCGGTGGCCGGCCGGGGCTTCGGGGGCGGCGCCTCGGCCGAGGCGGGGCTGCGCTCCTCGCGGAGCCCCTGCCGAAGCTGGCGGCGCACCGCCTCGATGTCGGGGACGCTGAAGCGCCGCGCGATGCGCTCGATGTGGAGCCTCGCCTCGAGCGGGCTCGCCACCTGCGCGAGGACGGGACCGAGAGACGCGATGGCCCGCGCCTTCTCGCTCGCGTCGCGGCAGCCCTGCGCCGCCGCGTCGTCGATGAGGTGCTCGACGATGCCCGGCGCCGCGTCGATCTGCGCCGTGAGCGCCTCCGCTCCGTGTGTCCGCAGGAAGCTGTCCGGATCCTGGCCCGGCGGGAGGTTCACGACCGAGGCGTCGAGCCCGACCTTCGCGAGCACGTCGAAGGCTGCCCGCACGGCCTTGTGGCCGGCCGCGTCCCCGTCGAAGAGCAGGACCACGCGCTCGGCGAAGCGGCGGAGGAGCTTGCCTTGGGCGTCGGTGAGCGCGGTCCCCATCGGCGCGACCGCGTTCGGGAACCCGGCCTGGTGGAGCGCGACGAGATCGAAGTTGCCCTCGCAGAGCAGCGCCCAACCGCGGCGACGGATCTCGACGCGCCCCTCATGGAGGCCGTAGAGGATCTGGCCCTTCGTGTAGAGGGGCCCCTCGGGGCTGTTGACGTACTTCGCGCCCGGCTCGCGCTCGGGGGGCGCGCCGGGGGGCGGGTCGAGCAGGCGGCCGCTGAACGCGACGATGCGGCCTTGGTGGTCGGTGATGGGGAACATCAGCCGATGACGGAAACGATCGTAGAAGCCCGGCTCGGCCTTCCGACGCGGGGCGCCCTCGGGCTGCCGACGCGGGACGATGAGGCCGACGGCCTCGGCGTCGCTCGCGGCGTAGCCGCGCTGGCGGAGGTGGTCGATGAGGCCGTCCCAGCCGTCGGGCGCGTAGCCGAGCCGGAAGGTCCGCGCGGTCTCGTCCGAGATGCCGCGGGCGCGCCACGCCGCGCGCGCCATCGGGCCGAGCGGGTGTCCGTCCACCTGCTCGATGAAGAAGCCCGCCGCCGCGTCGACCACGGCGAGCAGTCGCTCCATCGCCGCGCGCGCCCGGCGTTGCTCGGCGTCGCGCTGCGGATCCTCGCTCGGGAGCTCGACGCCGACGCGCTCGGCGAGGCGGCGCGCCGCGTCGGGGAAGCTCAGCCCTTCGAGCCGGATGAGGAAGGCGAAGACGTCCCCCGAGGCCCCGCACCCGAAGCAGTGGAAGAAGCCCCGCTCGGGGTGGACGAAGAAGGAGGGGCTCTTCTCGTTGTGGAAAGGGCACAGGCCCTTCCAGCTCGCGCCCGAGCGCTTGAGCTTCACGTACTCACTGACGAGCGCCTGCAGATCGACGCGCGCGCGGAGGTCGGCGATGGCGGACTCGGGGATCACGACCGCCCCACTCTACTCCGTCGCGCAAAAAGCACACGGCCGGCCGGACGGTTGCCGGGAGAGCCCCCAGCACCTCGCGCTCCCCACGCTGTCGACGCGCCCCTGGTGAGCGACACTCTCTCACGCGCGACCCTGCCCTCGCGGCCCCCCGAGGCCGCGCCGTTCGTCCGACTGCGCCAGGCGATCCGCGCGCTCACCGCCATCGCTCGATCGGCCACCCCTCGCGCCGCGCCCGCCACGCGAGCCGCGGGTCGGGGTTGACCACGCGGCGCTCCCCGACCCGGCGGAGCATCGGGAGATCGCTCACGCTGTCGGTGTAAAACACGCTGGTGTCGAGATCGACGCCGTGGCGCTCCGCCCACGCCTCCGCGAGGTGCACCTTGCCCTGGCCATAGGCGAGCGTGCGGCACCGACCGGTGAACTGCCCACGCTCGACCTCGAGCTCCGTGCTGAGGACGTGCTCGATGGCGAGGTCGCGCGCGAGCGGGGCGGCGGCGTAGGGCGTCGAGGCCGTCAGGATGACGGGGACGTAGCCCTGCGCCCGGCGGCGCTCGACCTCGCGGCGGGCGTCCTCGCTGACGTGGTGCCGGACGCGTTGCGCGAACCACTGCTCGAGCTCTGCGGCGAA
>JAHBWH010000202.1 GCA_019637115.1 Myxococcales bacterium
CCGGGGGGCCTCGGCCAGCGCTCGTGGCGCGCGCCCGTGGCCCGGCTCGTCGGCGCGATCGGCGGCGTGCTGGTGGCGGACGCGGGCAGCCAGCTTCGCTTCACGGGCTGCGCGCTCGCGCTCGACGGCGGGGAGGCGGTGATGCGGACCGAGCGCGGGCGCGCGCTCCTCGACGCCGACCTCGTCGTGCAGCTCGGCGAGTCGCCCCTCGGCTCGGGCTTCGCGGCCTGGGCGAAGGGGCGCGACCGCGTGGTGATCGCCGAGGGCGGGTGGCCCGACCCCGAGGGCGACGCCGCGCTCTTTGCGTTCGGCGACGTCGAGGGAGCGCTGGAGGCGCTCGCGGCGCAGCTTGCGGAGACGACGCCGCGACCGCCGGAACGAACGCCCGACCTCCGCGGCCACCTCGAGGCGGCGGTCGCCGCGGCGCGCGCGGACGCGCTCGAGGGGCCGCTCTCCCAGCCCGCCGCGGTGCGCGCGGCCGTCGAGGCCTGCCCCGAGGGGGCCGCGCTCGTGCTCGGCAACAGCTTGCCCATCCGCGCGGTCGACCTCTACGTCGGCCGCGACGTCGCGCTCGACGTCGTCGTCCAGCGTGGCCTCAGCGGGATCGACGGATTCGTCGCGGGGAGCGCGGCGCACGCGCGCGCGAGCGCCCGGCCGACGCTGGCGGTGCTCGGCGACGTGACCTTCGCGCACGACCTCGGCTCGCTCTTGCTCGCGCGAGGGCTGGACTCGCCGCTCGTCTTCTTCGTGCCGAACGATGGCGGGGGGCGGATCTTCGAGCAGCTCCCGGTGCACGAGGTCCTCGACGCGGCCGCCTTCGAGCGGCACTTCGCGATGGACCACGGCCTCTCGTTCGATGGCGCGGCGGCGCTCTACGGGCTCCGCTACGTGCGCGCGAGCGCCGAGGCGGAGATTCGCGCGGCGGTCGCGGAGGGCCTCGAGCGGCCCGGCGCGACGATCGTCGAGGCCAAGGTGCCGCCGGAGAGCGCGCGCCTCGTCGGGCGTCGTTTCGTCGCGGCGCTCGGCGCACGGCTCGGGGGGGCGAGGTGAGCGATCGGGCGCTCGCTCCCGGCGTGGGCGACGGGCCGACGACGGCCTGGCTCCACGGCTTCGCGAGCACGCCCGCGGTCTTCGACGGCCTCCGTGCGCGCCACGGCGGGCACGCGCCGAGGCTCCTCGGTCACGGCGCGGACCACGACGCCCGCACGTTCGAAGAAGAGGTCGACCGCCTCGCGGAGGCGCTGTCAGCGGGCGCGACCCTCGTCGGCTATTCGATGGGTGGACGCCTCGCGCTCGGGGTGCTCGCCCGCCACCCGGCGCGCGTCGGCGCGGTCGTGCTCGTGGCCGCGAGCCCGGGGATCGAGGACGACGTGGCACGCGCGGCGAGGCGCCGGGACGACGAGGCGCTCGCAGCGCGGCTCGAGCGGCTGGCGCTCGAGCCGCCGGCTCTGGCGCAGCGAGGGCTCGAGGCCTTCTTCGCCGAGTGGGACGCCCAGCCGCTCTTCGCGCGGCGTCGCGCGGGCCCCCCGCGGGAGGGGCTCACGGCCCGGGGGCTCGCCCGCGCGCTGCGCGTGATCGGCGCGGGGGCGATGCCCTCGCTCTGGGGCGCGCTCGCGGCGACGCCCGTGCCGGTGGCCTACGTGGTGGGCGACGAGGACGCGCGCTTCGCTCCGATCGCGGCGCAGGTGCGCGCGCGCGCGCCGCACGTGGACGTGGTGGTGGCGCCGAGCTCGGATCACGACGTCCTCTCGTGCGCGCCCCAGGTGGTCGACGAGGTCGTCGCGAAGACGAAGGCGCGGAGGGGACGATGACGTTGGCGACGCGGACCGAGAGACGATCGGGAGGCAGAGGATGACGACGCTCGGTGCCGAGGTGGGCGACGTGCCCGGACCGGCGGCGGAGGTGCGGCCCGGATCGGCGCGCGCGTGGTGGCTCGCGGCGCGACCGCGGACGCTGAGCGCGGCGTTCGTCCCCGTGGCGGTCGGCACGGCGGTGGCGCACGTGCACGGGGGCGTGGCGTGGGGACCGGCCGTCGCGGCGCTCGTCGGCGCGTTCTTGCTGCAGATCGGCGCGAACTTCGCGAACGACGTCTTCGACCACGAGAAGGGCGCCGACACCGAGGAGCGGCTCGGGCCGGTGCGCGCGGCGGCCGCGGGCCTGCTCACCCCCCGCGCCCTGAAGTGGGGGATGGTGGTCACGTTCGGCCTCGCGCTCGGCGTCGGCGCGTACCTGATGGCGGTGGCGGGGCCAGTCGTCCTCGCGATCGGCGTCGCGTCGATCCTGAGCGCGATCGCCTACACCGGGGGCCCTTTCCCCCTCGGTTATCATGGCCTCGGGGATGTCTTCGTGATGGTCTTCTTCGGCTTCGTCGCGGTCTGCGGGACGGCCTACGTGCAGCTGGGCGTGGTGCCCGCCGCCGCGTGGGTCGCGGCCTTGCCCGTCGGCGCGCTCGCGACCGCGATCCTCGTCGTGAACAACGTGCGTGATCGCCACACCGACGTCGGTGCGGGGAAGCGAACCCTGGCGGTCCGCTTCGGGCGACGAGGTGGAGAGCTCGAGTACGTCGCGTTGCTCGTGGTGGCGTACGGCGCGCCGCTCGCGCTCGCGTGGATGCTCCGCTCGCCGTGGGTCCTCTTGCCGACGCTCTCGCTCCCGATGGCGGTGGCGCGCTTGCGCGACCTGCGGCGCTTCGAGGGCGCGCCGCTCAATGGCACGCTCGCGGGCACGGCCAAGCTCCTCTTGATTCACGGGCTGCTGCTCACGATCGGCATCGCGCTCGGGACCGGGGGCGCATGAGCGCGTTCGAGCCGGTGATCGAGGAGCAGACGCTCCATCTCGCCGAGCCCGTGGGCAACGCGCGGCGGCGGTGGAGCGCGCGGACCCGCATCACGCTCACGCTCCGGACCGACGACGGCGAAGGTCGGGGAGAGGCCGCGCCGCTTCCTGGCTTCGGCGAGGACTCGCTCGAGCGCGCGCGCGCGGCGCTCCACGCCGTGGATTGGGGGGGCGTCGCGCGAGAGATCGCGCCAGTGAGACCGCTGCGCGACGTGCTGGAGCGGGTGGAGGCGCACGTAGCCCCCTCGCCCTCGGCGCGCTTCGCGGTGGAGACTGCGGTGCTCGACCTGCTCGCGCGGCGCCGTGGCCTGCCCGCCTGGGCGCTCCTCGGTCCGCTCGTCGCGGACTCGGCGCCGTCGGGGCGCGCCGACGCGCCCGACGCGCCGTGGTGGATGACCCCGTCCGACGGAATCGACGTGGCTGGCCTCGAGGGGGGCGTCCCGACCCCGGCGATCGGCGCGCGGGGCTGGATCTTGCCCGAGCCCGTCGCGGTGGCGGCGTGGCCGCGCGGCGAGGACGGCGTGACCTTGTTGGAGTCGGCGCGCGGCGCGGCGCGCGAGGGCTTCGGGACGCTGAAGATCAAGCTCGGCCGGCAGCTCGACGTCGAGCTCGCGGTCGCGCGCACGCTCCGTCGAGAGCACCCCGAGCTGCGGCTCCGCTTCGACGCGAACCGGAGCTTGACCGAGCGGCAGCTGCCGCGCGTGCTCGACGCGCTGGCCGCCGTCGGCGCGGAGCTCCTCGAGGAGCCGGTCCCGCTCGACGTGCTCGCCCGGATCGAGGGCGCGCCCGCCGTCCCCTTCGCGCTCGACGAGTCGCTCAGCGGCCGCGAGGGGCCGCTCGTGCTCGCGCGCCTGCTCGACCGCGGCGTGGTCGGCGCGGCCGTGATCAAGCCGATGGCGCTCGGCCTCCGGCGCGCGATCGATCTGGCGAACATCGCCCGCCGGCGTGGCGCGGGCGTGATCGTCTCGCACCTGCTCGACGGTCCCCTCGCGTACGGGGCGGCGTCGGCGCTGGCGCTCGCGCTCGGCGATCGATGCGCCGCGAGCGCGCGCCTCGCGCATGGGCTTGGGCCGCACGCGGTGGCGGACGCGCTGGGTCTGACGCTCGCGCCGCGGATCGAGGCGCAGGGCGGACCGGGCCTCGCGCTGCCGCGCGCGCGAGGCCCGGTGTCGTGACCCGCCTCGCGCTCGTCGGCGATGGAGTCGCCGTCGACTACGACGCGCTGCGCGAGCACGCTCGTCGCGCGCGCGCGCTCGCGCTCGGCGAGGCTGGCCCCGGCGCCGTCGTCGCGCTGCGGCCCGCGGTCGACGTGAGCACCGCGATCTGGGTGGCGGCGGCGCTCGAGGGGGGGCTGACGCTCTTGCTCCAGCACCCGGCGCTCCCCGAGGCGGAGCTCGCGCGGCAGCGGCAGGTCGCGGGCGCGCGGTGGGTCGCGCCGTCGCTCACGGTGTCTGGGAGCGAGCCGGGCGCGATCGACGACTGGAGCCCAGCCGCACGTACGAACGAAGCGCCGCGTTCGGACGCGCGCACGGACGATGCCTCGCTCGCGCGTGTGTCGGAGCGAGCGGGCGAGCGAGCGTCGGAAGACGATGAGCAGGTGCCGCTCGCGATCGCGTTCACGAGCGGCACGACCGGCCGCCCTCGCGCCGCGGTGCTCTCCCGGCGCGCGTTCGTCGCCGCGGCGCGCGCGAGCGAGGCGAACCTCGGCTGGCGCGACGACGACCGTTGGCTGCTCTCGCTCCCGCCGGCTCACGTGGGTGGTCTCTCGGTGCTGGTCCGGGCCTTCCTCGCGCGTCGGACCGTCGTGCTCGGCCCACCACGCTTCGATGCGCGCGGGTTCGGCGCGGCGGTCGAGCGCCACCGCGTGACGCTCGCGTCGATCGTCCCGACGATGCTGCATCGGCTCTTGGACGAGGGGTGGCGACCGCCGGCGTCGTTCCGCGCGGTGCTCGTCGGCGGCGCTGCGGCGCCCCCGTCGCTCCTCGCGCGCGCGTGGGCCGCGGGGGTGCCCGCGCTGCCGACGTACGGCATGACGGAGACCTGCGCGCAGGTCGCGACGCGCGCGCCGGGGGACCTTCGCGCGGACCCCGACGTCGGGGCGCCGCTCGACGGAGTCGAGGTGCGGGTGCGGGGCGGCGTCCTCGAGGTCCGCGGTCCCACGCTCTTCGATGGCTACCTCGGCGAGCCGAGCCCTTTCGACGCGGAGGGCTGGTTCTCCACCGGGGATCTCGCGGCCCTCGACGACGCGGGCCACCTCGTCGTCCTCGGCCGCCGTGGCGATCTCATCGTCCGCGGAGGCGAGAACGTGTACCCGGCGCGCGTCGAGGCGGCGCTCGTCGCGGACCCGCGCATCGACGCGGCGATGGTCGTCGGCGTCCCCGACGACGAGTGGGGCGAGCGGGTGGCGGCGGCGGTCGTCGCGTCGGACGAGGCCGGCGCGCTCGCGGCGTTGCGCGAGGCGCCGCTCGCGCCCTTCGAGCGCCCGACGCGCGTGGCGTTCGTGCCCGCGCTGCCGACGAACGCGATGGGGAAGCCAGACCGACGAGGGCTGTCGGTGCGGTGGCGCGAAGTACCGAAGTGAACCCAGTCCCCTGCCCCTGCCCCTGCCCCTGCCCGTGTCCACGACTCTCGGCCCGAACACGGCCCCGAACACGGCCCCGGACACGGCCCCGGACACGGCCCCGAACACGGCCCCGAACACGGCCCCGAACACGGCCCCGAACACGGCCCCGGACACGGCCCCGGACACGGCCCCGGCCCCGGACACGGGCCCCCGCCCCGTCAGCCCTCGCGGCCCTCGAGCACAGGGGCCTCGGCGTGCCACTGGGCCTCGAAGGCGGCGCGATCGAACGCGAAGCTCAGCCGCGCGGCGTGCTCGCGGACGGCTCTGCGGTGCTCGTCGGAGGTCACGTGTCGGACGAGCTCGTCGTCGAACGCGCGCAGCTGCGCCTCGCCGGTCCAGCGCACGACCTGATCGCCCTCGCGCACGTGGCCCCAATCGATCGCCCAGCTCGCCTGCGCCAGGGTGAGGCGCTCGCGCGCGAGCAGCGCCTCCTCGAGCGCGAGGCAGCGGCCGCCGTGCGCGGGATCGAAGTAGCCCAGCTCGCGACGGTAGAGCACGGCGTTGTGGAAGTACTCCGCCACCGTGAGCAGCGCGTCGAGCCGGAGGCGATCGACGACGCGGTAGAGCAGCTCGAGCACGTGCTCGCCGAGGCCGAGTCCGGGCGCGTCCTGGCCTGGTAGCCGCGGGCGGTCGGGGCTGAAGCGTCCCGCTGGGTGACGCAGCGTGGTCCAGTCGACGGTCAGCACCTCGAAGAGGCGCGAGAGACCGAGCGCGGGGTCGGGGACGAGGCGATCGCGGCGGACGACGACCTCGACGAGAGTGGCCGGCTCGACGAGCGCTGGGTGCGAGGCGCGCACGATCAGGGTGTGCCGGTCGTCGTCGGCGCGGGTGACGATCGCGATGTCGCGGTAGCCCCGCTCCTCCGCGGCGGCGAGGACGCCGTAACGCTCGAGGGCCGTGCGTAGGCCTTCGTCGCCGTAATAGTCGAGGAAGCGGCGGGGCCCCGCCTCGTCGAAGAGGGTGCGTGGATCGTCGAGCGCGTCGAGCGCGGCCATCGACGTCTCCATCAGCTCCAGCCGGCTCAGGCGCCTCGCGATCCGGCGGTATCGTCGTGCGTAGCGGGTCATGGCTCGACTCTCCCCGGCGGCCGACCTCGGTCCGCCGACACCCCGCGACCCCAAGAGGGTGCGCGGGATCTCCCGTCGGGGCAAGGAGCTGCAAGGACGCTCGCGGTGGCATGAGCTATCTTCGCGCCATGCGTTTGGTGGCTTGGATCGTGTGTGTGTCGTGGATGTTGGGATGTGGCGGGGACGACCGTCGCGGTTCGAGCGATGGTGGCGCGCTCGATGGGGCGCCCCATGATGCTCCGGCGCGGCTCGACGTGGAGCTGCCCGACGCGCCCACCGCGACGTGCGAGACCGTGAGCGCGACCGCGGAGGCGCTCCCACCCACGCTCGTCTTTCAGATCGACACGAGCAACAGCATGAACTGCCGCATCTCGGAGCCGAGCTGCCTCACGGCCGCGCCGAGCGCGGGCGAGACGCGGTGGAACGTCTTCCGGACCGTCTTCCTCGACGCGCTCGAGAGCCTGCCGGACACGACCCGCGTGGGGCTGATGCGCTTCCCACGCGCGGACGGCGCCTGCTCGAACGACGAGCTGGCCGCGCCGATCGTCGAGCTCGGCGGGGGCCGCGCGGCCCTCCGCGCGACGATCGAGGGGCTCGTCGCGGACGGCCTGAGCACGCCCACTCACGACGCCGTCTTGCACGGATACAACCGCTTGCGCGCCGACATGGGGCCGCGCCCCTACCTCGTGCTCATCACGGATGGCGACGCGCGCATGTGCATCGGCTGCAACAGCTGCGCGAACCAGGCGGGCGACAACGAGGTGATGGTGAGCGCGGTCGGCGCGGCGGCCGCCGAGATCCCGACCTTCGTCATCGGGGTGCCAGGCGCGCAAGGCTTCCGGACGATCCTCTCGCGCATGGCGCGCGCGGCGGGGACGGAGCGGCCGGGGTGCTCGGATGGGGGCCCGAGCTACTGCCACTTCGACCTCACCGACCCCGGGCTCGACTTCGCGGTCGCCCTCGGAGACGCGCTCGCGTCGATCGGTGACGCGGTCATCTCCTGCGAGTACGACATCCCGCCGAACCCGGACGGGACCTTCGACCCCGGCCAGGTGAACGTGGAGATCCGCGAGGGGGGCGAGCCCTCGCGCGTGCCGCGCGATCCGACGCGAACGAATGGCTGGGACTACGACGACGCGATGGAGCGCGTGCTCCTCCACGGGGCCGCGTGCGAGCGTGCGCGGGGGGCCGAGCGCGTCGACGTGCTCTTCGGCTGCCCCACGGTCTTCATCTGAGCTTCTTTGAGGGGCTGTCGCCAGGTCGCCAGCCCCTCCCCCACGGGGCATGAAGCCCCGCGGGGCCCCCTCCCACGAGCCTACGCTCGCTCCGCTCGCTGCGCGCCGTCCGGTAGGGCGGCTTGCGAAATCGGCAGAGCTTCTTCTCAGCCCTTCGTGCCCGCAGGGGGCGGCGGAGGGCGGCGGAGCGCCGCGTTCCGCGCGCTCAACCGGTGCGCTGGATGACGTGGTAGCCGAAGGGGGTCTCGATCACGTCGCTGACCGAGCCGACGTCGAGCGCGAAGGCCGCGTCCTCGAAGGCCTTCACCATCTGCCCGCGCCCGAACGCGCCGAGGTCGCCGCCGGAGCTGCCGCTCGGGCAGTCCGAGTGCGCGCGGGCGAGCGCGGCGAAGTCGGCGCCGCCGGTGATCTTCTGGTGGATGTCACCGATTTGTTGCTCGGCCTCGGCCTTGGAGCGGGAGGCGGTCGAGCGCATCGAGCCGGCGTACATGAGGAGGATGTGAGAGGCGCGGATGCTGGACATGGCCAGGGAGTACCAAACGCCGCGCGGCAGGGGTAGCTCCGAGCGAGCCCGCCCGCGGAGCAGGGGGCGCCGCGCGTCGGGGAGCGCCTTTCACGCTGCCGTCGTCGGGGCTCGCCACGTGAGGTATCCTTGGGCTCGGATGCGTCACTCCTACCTGCTCGGTCTTGGCTTCGGCGTCGCCTGGTTGACGTCCTGCAGCGTGAACCCCGCCGGTCTCGCGGGCGGAGACGGGAGCGTGGTCCGTCCCGACGGCGGGTTCTCCTGTCCCGAAGGGACCGTCGATCTGGACGGCGACCCCTCCAACGGCTGCGAGTGCATCATCAGCGAGATCGACTACTGCGACGGCATCGACAACGACTGCGATCCAAGCACGCCGGACGGCTGGAACGACCCGAGCCTCGGCGGGATGTGCGACGGGGACGACGCCGACTTCTGCGAGTACGGCACCTGGGTCTGTCGCGACGGCGCCCCCTATTGCAACGACCCCGGGGAAGAGGTCGAGCAATGCGACGGCATGGACAACAACTGCGACGGCGTCATCGACGAGGGGTGCATGTGCACAGGCGACGACGTCCGCAATTGCGGCACCGACGTCGGCGAGTGCGTGCGTGGCGTGCAGCGCTGTGAGGGGGGGACCTGGTCGGCCGCCTGCGACGGGGGACGCGGTCCGCAGCCCGAGGTCTGCAATGGGCTCGATGACGACTGCAACGGGCGCGTCGACGAGGGGCTGCCGGCAGGTTGCTGGATTGACAACGACCGCGACGGCTACGCGCCCGCGGGGGCGATGTCGCGGTGCCGGCCGGCGGAGGGTTGCGGCACGGGCTGGACCGACCGCGCGCCCACATCGGGCAACGTCGACTGCAACGACAACAACGCGGCGATCAACCCCGCCGCCACCGAGATCTGCAACGGGATCGACGACAACTGCGACGGCCGAACCGACGAGGACAACCCCGGCGGCGGCGCGCGCTGCGGCACGACCGACCGAGGCGCCTGTCGTTTCGGCGCGATCACGTGCACGATGGGCATGTTGCGCTGCGTCGGCGCCATCGAGCCGATGACCGAGGTCTGCAACGGCGAGGACACCGACTGCAACGGGACCATCGACAATGGCCTGCCGAACGGCTGCTGGCGCGACATGGACGGCGACGGCTTCGCGCCCGTGGGGGCGATGGCGCGCTGCCGCCCGGCGAGCGGCTGCCCGACGGGGTTCACCATGCGCGAGCCGACGCCGGGTAACAGCGACTGCGACGACTCGAACGCGGCCGTGTATCCGGGGGCGCCGGAGGTCTGCAACGGCATCGACAACAATTGCAGCGGGACCCCCGACAGCGGGCTGCCCCCGGGCTGCTGGCGCGACATGGACGGGGATACGTGGGCCCCGCAGGGCGCGATGTCGCGATGCCGCCCGGCGAGCGGCTGCCCGACGGGGTTCACCATGCGCGAGCCGACGGCGGGCAACCGGGACTGCAACGACAACAACGCGGCCGTGAACCCCGGCGCGACCGAGGTCTGCAACGGCATCGACGACAACTGCAGTGGCACGATCGACGACGTCGCAGGGGTCGGGACGGCGTGCGGGACGAACGTCGGCGAGTGCACCGCGGGCACGCGGATGTGCGTGGGGACGGCGCTCGCGTGCGTCGGCGAGGTCGGTCCGACGGCCGAGGTCTGCGACGGCCGCGACAACAATTGCGACGGGATGATCGACGACGGCGATGCGTGCGGTTCGAGCTGCACCAGCCATCGCGAGGGCGGGCGCCTCTACGTCTTCTGCAACCGGACGGCGGCTGCCAGCGCGGGCCAGACCCATTGCGCGTCGCTCGGCGCGAGCTTCGGCCTCGCGAGCATCAACGCCGACGCCGAGCAGACGCTCCTCTGGAATCGAGCCGTCGCGATCAGCGACAACTCGTGGTGGATCGGGCTCTCTCGCCCCAATCCATCGGGCACGTGGTCCTGGGCGGACGGGACGGCCGCGCCTCAATCGGACACGGACAGCGGCGTGAACCATTGGGGGACGGGGCAGCCCTCCGGGGGCGGCAACCATTGCGCTCGAATGAACAACTCGGACGGCGGCAAGTGGCATAGCCTGGCGTGCACCGAAGCACGTCGCTTCATCTGCGAGGGGCCCGCGCCTTGAAGGAGAGCTCGTTGGGGAAGCCGAGGTTGGGGGTGATTCGACATCTGCCGGTGCTCGTTCTGGTCATCGGCTGCGCTACCTGCGGCGCCGAAGAAGCCGCCGAGCCGACCGCGAGCGTCGTCCCGCTCTTCGAGCACCGCGGCGCGCTGAGCCCAGGAGCGGGGCGCGCGAACCACGAGGTCACCGTCGCGGCGGGGGACGCCATCGAGGTGGTGCTCACCTCGGCCGCGTTCGACCCTCGCCTCGAGGTCACCCCGCCTGGCGCAGGCACGCTGACCAATGACGATTGGCAGGGGCGCCGCGACGAGAGCCGACTCTCGCTCGTCGTGGCCGAGGCCGGCGCGCTGAAGATCACGGTCGCGAGCGGCGACCCGCGCGCGGCGGGGGAATATCTGCTGCTCGTGCGGCGACGCGGCGCGCAGGCGGGCGCGCCGATCCTCGCCGCTGGGGGCGCCGTGGAGGGGGAGCTCGGTCCAGGGGACGAGACGCTGCCCGACGGTCGCTTCTCGGACCGTTTCCTCGTGGCGGGTGGCGACGCGGGCCCGCTCGAGCTGCGCATCGAGGCGACGGGCGACACGGTGCCGCTCGCGATCCTCCTCGATCCCGTCGGGCGACCGCTGCTCGCGAGCGTCAACGGCGTCTACGCGATCAGCCAGCCGGGGCCGCACCGCCTGCAGCTGCTCTCGCCCGCGCCCGGCCGCCGGGCGAGGTACCGCGCGGCGCTCGCGCCCGCCGCCGCGGTCAGCACGCCGACCCTCGCGCGGAGCCACCATCAGCTCCCGCCGCAGACCTCCGGGACCCCGATCACCCTCGACAGCTCGGTCCGCGGGAGGCTCGGGGACGCGAGCGACGTCACGCTCCCGACCGGAGAGCCCGCGGATCTCTACCTGCTGACGGCGACCGAAGGTCAGCGGGTGCGCATCGAGCAGCGCTCGAGCGAGCTCGACACCTACCTGATGGTCATCGCGCCGGACGGCCGACATTGGGAGAACGACGACGCGGGCGGCACGACCAACTCGATGCTCGACCTCACGCTGCCCGTCGCCGGGACCTACCGCGTCGTCGCGACCGCCTACCGCGCGGGCATGAGCGGCGCGTACGAGCTCGACGTGCGCGCCGCGCGAGAATTCTTGACGATGAATGGCAACGGCGCCGCGGCGGCGACCGCGAACGGTGTTGGCGAGACGAGGCTGGCGGGCGAGCTCGCGGCGGGCGACGAGACGCTGTCGAGCGGGGAGTACGCCGACACGCACGTGCTCACGTTTGGCGTGGGGGAGCGCGTGCACCTCGAGGCGCGCAGCTCGGCCTTCGACACCTACCTCATCGTGCGCACGCCCGGCGGGCAGCAGCACGAGAACGACGACGGGCCGGGTGGAGGCACCGACGCCGTGCTCGACTTCGTCGCCGCCGAGGCGGGCGAGCACCGGGTGATCGTCACGAGCTACCGCGCGGGCGAGACGGGGCCTTATGAGCTTGTCGTCGGTCGCGCGGCAGGCGCGGTCGCGGCGAGCCCCACGACCCCCGAAGCCCCGACGGCGGGCGCGAGTGTGCCGGGGTCCGCGTCGGCCGAGATCGGCGAGACGATCCGCGGGCGCCTCGCGGCCGGTGGCAGCACGCTCCAGACGGGGGAGATCTTCGTGCCCTACCAGCGGACCTTCCCAGCGGGGCAGCCGGTGCGGATTCGCCTCTCTGGGACCGGGTTCGATCCTTACCTCATCGTCCGCACGCCGAGCGGACGTCAGCTCGACAACGACGACGTGGACTCGTCGACGCGCGACGCGGGCATCGACATCCCCGCCGCCGAGGCGGGGACCTACCGCATCCTCGCGACGAGCTATCGCCCCGGCGAGACGGGGGCCTTCGAGCTTCGCTTCGAGCGCGGCGCGAGCGCGCCGCGACCGTCGGGGGGGGAGGGCAGCGGCCGGGTCTTCGGGCTCTTCGCGGGCATCACGGACTACCCGCCCGGGGTCGGCGATCTGCCCGAGTGTGCCAACGACGCGATCCGGCTCGCACAGACGCTGCGCGAGTCCGGCCTGCTCGAGGAGCGCAACCAGATCGTGCTGACGGACGCGCAGGCGACCCGCGCGAACCTGACGGGCGGGCTGCGGCAGCTGACGAGCCAGATGGGGCCTGACGACGTCTTCGTCTTCTTCTTCTCCGGCCACGGGGGCCAGACCGAGTCGACGAACGATCCCCGCGAGATCGACGGCAAGGACGAGTTCCTCGTGATGCACGACGGTCCGCTGCTGGACGACGACCTCGCGCAGCAGCTCGACCCCGTCCGCGCGCGCCTCTCGCTCTTCGCGATCGACGCCTGCCACGCGGGCGGCTTCGCGAAGGATCTGATCACGCGCCCGGGCCGCGTCGGCTTCTTCTCCTCGGAGGAGGACGTGCTCAGCGCCGTCGCGAGCCAGTTCCAGGCCGGCGGTTACCTCAGCCATTTCCTGCGGCTGGGCTTCGCTGGGGAGGCGGATCTCCCGCCGCGAGACGGCGTGTTGACGGTCGGGGAGCTCAGCCATTTCCTGCGGACGCAGTTCGCGCGGCACGCCAACGACGTCGAGCTTCAGGGCGCCTACCAGCACCTCGTGGTCGATCGCGGCGCCGTGAGCTCCGACCGCGTGCTCTGGAGCTATCGGTAGCGGGAGCACATCTGGTGCGCCTGTGAGCGCGTGATCTTGACGGAAAGGTGCCTCGACGTGACACTCCGGGCACCCTGGGCGGGGTCCAGGGAGCGAGCGACGAAGCATGCAGGCCGCCGTGGCGAACCCCCCCGAAGCAGCCCCCCCGAGTGGAGACGGCGAAAATCTCCCGAAACGATTCGGGAAATACACGCTCTTGCGTCGCCTCGCCCTCGGCGGGATGGCCGAGCTCTTCCTCGCGCTCCAGAAGAGCGTCGCGGGCTTCGAGAAGCTCGTCGTGGTCAAGCGCGTCTTGCCGGAGCTCGCCAGCGACGAGGCGTTCGTCTCGATGCTCCTCCAGGAGGCGCGGATCGCCGCCACCCTCACGCACCCCAACATCGCGCAGGTCTACGATGTGGGCTTCGCCGAGGGCCGCTACTTCATCGCGATGGAGCACGTCCACGGCGAGGACCTCCGCTCCATCGTCCGGCAGATGAAGAAGAAGGAGGTGCGCTCGTTTCCGGTCGAGCACACCCTCGCGATCGTCCTCGGCTGTTGCAAGGGGTTGGCGTACGCCCACGAGCAGCGCGACCTCGACGGAAACCCGCTCAACATCGTCCACCGCGACGTCAGCCCTCAGAACGTGCTCGTCACCTTCACGGGTGACGTGAAGCTCGTCGACTTCGGCATCGCGAAGGCCGCGACGGGGGCCGAGGAGAAGCCCGGCAAGCTCAAGGGCAAGGTGCCCTACATGAGCCCCGAGCAGGCGCAGGCGCTCGAGCTCGACCGGCGCAGCGACATCTTCTCGCTCGGCGTCATGCTCTTCGAGCTGATGACGGGCAAGCGGCTCTTCCGGGGGGCGAACGACGGCGACACCTTGCGCGTCATCGTGGAGGGGAACTACCCCGCGCCGCGGAGCCTCAACCCATCGATCCATCCCCGGCTCGAGCAGATCATCCAGCGGGCGCTCGAGCCGAGCCTCGAGCGTCGCTACCAGACCGCCGACGAGATGCAGGTCGACCTCGAGGCCTTCATCCGCGACGAGCAGCTCGCGGTCTCGCCCATCTCGCTCGGCGAGTGGATGCGGACGCTCTTCGACGACAAGCTCGCGCAGCAGAAGCAGATGCTGGCGGAGGGCCGTCAGCTCGCCGAGGTGCTCGCGGCGCAATCGCCCGACGAGCTGACGATGGGCGGCGCGTCGCTGAGCGGCGTGTCGATGGTGCGCGAGCGCCAGAGCAAGACCCCGTGGGTGCTCCTGCTGCTCGTCCTGCTCGTGACGGCGGGAGGCGCGCTCGCCGCGTGGGCGCTCTGGCCCGAGGGCCCCCCGACCGGGCCCGGGGTCATCGCGCTCTCGAGCGAGCCGCCGGGTGCGGCCATCTGGATCGACGGCGCGCGCCGAGAGGAGCGGACCCCCGCAGTGCTCTCGCAGCTTCCGGTCGGCACGTACGAGATCAAGCTGACCGCGGAGGGCTTCGTCCCTTTCGTCCAGACGATCGAGATCACGGCCGAGACCCCGTCCATCGAGGTCTCGGGCGCGCTCGAGCGGCCGACCGCGGACGCTTATGGCGTCGTCCGCGTGCAGACGACGCCGAGCGGCGCGGAGGTGCTCTTCGATGGTCGCCCGGTGGAGGGCGTCACGCCGCTGACCATCCCCGAGATCCAGCCCGGCACGGAACACAGCGTCGCCGTCACGCTGGACGGCTATCAGACCGTGACCCAGACGGTGCTGCTGCGCGCGGGGCAGGTCGAGGAGCTCAACCTCGTCCTCGAGCGGACGCCGCTCGGCCCGAACGAGGGGCTGCTCGTCGTCACCACCGATCCCGAGACGGTGCGTGTCGTTCACGAAGGGCGAACGTACGATCGCGGGAGCCCCTTCGAGCTCCGCCTCCCGGCGGGCCGCGTGCGCTTCCGCGTGACGAAGACGGGCTATCAGCACGTCGACCGGGAGGTGATGCTCCGCGGCCAGCAGGTGACGGAGGTGAGCGTGACGCTCGAGCGCGAGCGCGTCGCGGCGGTGCCCACGCCGACCCCGATGGTCACGCCGATGGTGGCCGAGGCGGCCGGCCCGCCCGGGACGCTGACCTTCGACGCGAGGCCCTGGTGCAATGTGCAGATCGACGGCCAGAGCGTCGGCCAGACGCCGATCGTCAACCGCACGCTCG
>JAHBWH010000203.1 GCA_019637115.1 Myxococcales bacterium
CACGCGCCAGGGAGCTGCGCGCCGGCGGACCAAGGGTCGCCGAGCCACGGGCCGGCGAGCCGCGCCGTCGACGACGCCCGCGCCTCGCTGCGAGTCCTCCACGACGAGGCCGGGCTCGTCGCGGTCGACAAGCCCGCGGGGCTCCCGACGACCGGTCGGGATCGCGCCGACCCACGCAGCGTGGAGGCGGCGCTCGCGGCGCTCCTTCGACGCGAGGTCTGGGCGGTGCACCAGCTCGACACGGGGACGACGGGGGTCTGCCTCTTCGTGCGACGCCGGAGCCTCGTCGCGCCGTGGAGCGCGCGGCTGGCCGCCGGTCAGAAGCGGTATTGGGCGCTCGTCCATGGCGTCCCCGCTTGGGACGCGGAGGAGATCGACGCGCCGCTCCGTTTCGTGAAGGCGCGCGGGCGCGTCGCCGTCGCGGCGGACGGGAAACCTGCGCAGACCTCGCTGCGGGTCCTCGCCCGAGGCCGCGCCCACGCGCTCGTCGAGGCGCGCCCGCGGACGGGACGCACCCACCAGGTGCGGGTGCACCTCGCCCACCTCGGCCACCCGCTCGTCGGCGAGTCGCTGCATCGCGAGCCGCCGTGCGCGCTCGCCGAGTGGCCCGCGCTGCACCTCGCGCACGTCGCCCTGCCCGCGACGCCCGACGACGGGGCGCTCACGCTCGAGGCCGCGGCGCCCCCTGCGTTCGAGGCCGCGCGGCGCGCGCTCCTCGGTTGAGCACGAGCGCTCACCCCTCGAAGCGTCGTGTCGCTCGAGGCGGTGTCGCTCGAGGCGGTGTCGCTCAAGGCGGTGTCGCTCGAGGCGGTGTCGCTCGAGGCGGTGTCGCTCGAGGCGGTGTCGCTCGAGGCGCGCGACGCGCGCTCATCGGCGAACCACGCGCGCTGCGAGGCTTCGACCGTCGCTCGTGGGCAAATCGATCATTGAAATCGCGCGACGCTCCGCTATCACTGCGCCGCCGCGCGGGGCGCGGCGTCCGTATCTCTTCCTCGCGACCCGAAGGCCTGCATTGCTCCATCTCTTCGAAGGCTTCGGCGTCGAGATCGAGTGGACGATCGTCGACGCGACCACCTCGCTCCCGCGCCCGCTGGCGTCGGTGCTGCTCGGCGACGACCGGAGCGTCCGCAGCTTCGAGCGTCCGCGCGGCGAGGCCCGCTGGGCCGGAGAGCTCGCCCAGCACGTCGTCGAGGTCGCGGCATCGGCCAAGCGACTCGAGGGCCTCGGGGCGTTCTTCGCCGGCGAGGCGCAGGCGATGAACGAGGCGCTCGAGCCGCACGGAGCCCGCTTGCTCGGCGTCGGGCTGCACCCGCTCTTCGATCCCTTGAAGGCCGAGCTCTGGCCGGCGGACGCGAGCCCGACGCTGAAGGCCTACGACGAGGTCTTCGGGTGCCGGGGACACGCCTGGGTCAACCTCCAGAGCGTTCACCTCGAGCTCCCCTTCACCGGCGACGAAGAGCTCGCGCGCCTCCACGCCGCCACGCGCCTCGTCCTGCCCATCATCCCGGCGCTCGCCGCCAGCTCGCCCTTCGTCGACGGACGTCGCAGCCCCTTCTTGGACACCCGGCTCGACTTCTTCCGCGCGAAGCACGCCCGCGTGCCGCAGGTCGTCGGGCGGATCATCCCCGAGCGCGTTCATGGCCGCGAAGACTACGAGGCGCGCATCTTGGCGCCGATGTACGCGGCCGTGGCGCCCGCCGACCCCGATCGGCTGCTGCGCGGCATGCACCTCGACGGACACGGCGCGGTCGCCCGCTTCGACCGCAGCGTGGTCCAGATCCGGATCATCGACGTCCAAGAGACCCCCGAGGCCGACGTCGCCGTGTGCGCGGCGATCACCCGCGTGGTGAAGGCGTTCACGGAGGGCATGCTCCCGAACGGCTACGCGCCCCCGAACGACACCCTCCGGCTCGCGAACCTCTTCGAGCGCGCCATCCGCGACGGCGAGCGGACGATCATCGACGACGCCGCGTACCTGCGCGCGTTCGGTCTGCGTCGGGACCGTTGCACCGCCGGTGAGCTCTGGGCGCAGCTTATCGAGCGCTTCCCGCCGGCGCGAGAGCATCACCGCGCGCTCGAGCACATCCTGCGTCACGGGCCGCTCGCGCGTCGCATGCTCACGCGGGTCGCTGACGGGGGCCGCCCCGCGGTCGCCGCGCTCTGCAGCGAGCTCGCGGAGTGTCTGCGGGACGGGCGCTTGCTGCTCGCCTGAGGAGACTCGACCACGCCCCCGGCGGAGTCGGTGAGCTGGCCTTCGAGAGGCGGGCCTTCGAGGAGGCGGGCCTTCGAGGAGGCGGGCCTTCGAGGAGGCGGGCCTTCGAGGAGGCTGGCCTTCGAGGAGGCTGGCCTTCGAGGAGGCGGGCCTTCGAGGAGGCTGGCCTTCGAGGAGGCTGGCCTTCGAGGAGGCGGGCCTTCGAGGAGGCTGGCCTTCGAGGAGGCTGGGGTGCTGGATCTGGGCTGAGCTACACCCAAACGAAAACGCCGCAGCCCGAGGGCCGCGGCGTTGTCGTCGAAGCGGATGGCTTCAGCCGCAGGAGCCTTCGCCGCAGCTCGCCTCGCCGGCGCTCTCGCCAGCGCCGTCGTCCGTCGCGCCGCCGCAGCTGGCCTCACCGCCGCAGGACGCCTCCGTGGCCTCCTCGCCGCCGGTGGCCGCCTCGGACGCCGCGGGGGCCTCCGAGCCGCCGCCGCAGCCAGCGCCGAAGCCGAGCGCCGCGGTAGCCATGGCAACGAGGGTGTGCTTGAGAGCCGAGTTCATATCCAAACCTCCAAACGTACGGTTATTGTACCGCATCGCCGAGGTAATCTTAGGTTCAGCGATGCGCCCGCGGGTGAGCGGGACGACGATTCATTTCAATCGCCGCGCGACGGTAGCCCAACGGATTGCGCTTGAGCAAGAGCCTCGCGCATTTGGGCGTATACCCTCCCGCGCCTCCCTTTAGCCTCTCCGGGCTGCGGTTCGGCGACGACGAGATAAATGACTGAGATTATTTAGATGTTTCTCGTCGATCGGCCTCGCCGGAGGCGCGGGGGCTTGGGCGAGGTGCGATCGGTCCCTCACGACGGCGTGCAGAGCCACGTCCGAGAGCCCTGGACGAGCACCGTCGACGTCCCGAAGCTGTGGGGGTGTCGGGTCCCCGAGTCTCGATCGCGCTCGCATGCTTCGTGTCCGCGTGCGGCGCGCGTTATGTGGCGCACGAGACGGCTTCGCCCGAGCTCGAGGGGGTGAGCTACGAGGTTCGGCTCGACGAGGCGCTCGAGCGCGCCTGGGTGAGCGCCTGCTTCAGCGGCGTGCCGCCGACCAAGCTCGTGGCGCCTCCCGAGGCGGTCGAGCTCTTGGCCGACGTTTACGGCGCGGACGGAGAGTCGCTGCCCTTCGGTGAGTCGATCGACCTGCGGCGGACCAACGTGGGCGAGTGCGTCAGCTGGGAGGTCGATCTCGAGCGCGCGACGTGGGGGCGAGAGGCGCTGCGCCGCGGCGGGGACGTCTTGATCGTCCCCGGCATCCTGCTCTGGCGCCCCGAGGGGGCCCCCGTGCGCTCGAGCGTTCGCTTCGAGCTCCCCTCGGGCATGTACGTGTCGGCGCCGTGGACCCGCGGCGGGGTCGAGCACGAGCTCCCCGCCGACGCGCTCACGACGCCGGGCAACCTCGCGTTCCTCTGGCGGGCGCCCCGCCGCTTCGTCGAGCGCGGCGTCGAGGTCGAGCTCGCGCGGCTCGACGGGGAGATGGCCGTCTCGGACGCGGCGATCGAGCGATGGATCCGCGCCGCCGTGCGCGCGGTGGACACCTTCGGCGAGGGGTTCCCGCATCCGCGCGTCCACGTCGTCGTCGTGCCGGCGGGCCCCGGGTGGCGTCCGGTGGCGTTCGGCCTCGTGCGGCGGGGTGGAGGCCCCTCGGTGATGCTCTTGCCACACGGCACGGCGTCCGAGGAGGCGCTGACGCGCGACTGGACGGCGGTGCACGAGCTCAGCCACCTCGCGATGCCTCGGATGTACGAGGAGGATCGTTGGATCACCGAGGGGCTCGCGACCTATTTCCAAGAGGTGCTCCGCGCGCGGGCCGGGCTCATCTCGCGGGAGGAGGCGTGGGAGGCGATCGTGCGGGGGCTCGATCGAGGCCGCGCGGTGGGCACGGGGCGCACCCTCTGGCGCGAAGCGCGGGACATGGGGCGAACGGGCGCCTACCGCCGCGTGTATTGGTCGGGGGCGCTCTGGGCCCTCGAAGCGGACGTCGGGCTGCGCCGTCGCGGGCGCTCGCTCGACGGGCTCATCGCCCAGCGCCGATCCGTGCTCACCGAGCGAGAGGTCTGGCGTGGGCGAGAGTGCCTCGCCGCGCTGGATCGCGAGCTCCCCGCGCCCTTGCTGCTCCCGCTGGCGGAGCGCTACGGCGATCTCCGCGGCTTCCCCGAGGCGGGGCCCCTGCTGCGGCAGCTCGGCGTCGCGGAGCGAGACGGCGTCGTGGGCTTCGACGACGGGGCGCCGCTCGCGCGCGTGCGCGAGGCGATCATGACGCCGCGCTGAGGCGGGGGGGCTTCCGCGGATCACCTCGAGCATGCTGCGGTGCTGACGCGGGGGCGCCTCGGAGGATCACCGCGAGCCCGACGCCGCGCTGACGCGGAGGCGCTTCAGCGGATCACCTCGAGCACGAGCGGCCCGATCTCCGGGGCCTTGCGGCCGAGCGTGAAGGCCGCCGCGACGCGTGCCGCGGGGCCATCGACCTTCTGCTTCGGGTGCACGTGGAGCGTCGCGAGCGCGTCGCCCTTCGCGACCTTCGTCCCCAGCGGCGCGTCGATCACGATGCCGACCGCCGGGTCCACGTCCTGGTCGGCGCGCGTCCGGCCGGCGCCGAGCGCGACGCTCGACCAGCCGATCTCGAGCGCGTCGATCCCCGTCACCACGCCCGCGCGCTCGGCGCGCACGACGTGTCGACCCTTCGCCGCCGGGAGCCGGTCGGGCTCGTCGACGACGCGCGGGTCCCCGCCCTGCGCCCGGATGATCTCGCGCATCTTCGCGGCCGCCGCGCCGCTCGCCACGGCCTCGGCGAGCATCCGGCGCGCGTCGCGCTCCGAGCGCGCGACGCCTCCGAGCCGGAGCATCTCGACCGCGAGCGCGAGCGTGCACTCGACGAGGTCCTCGGGGCCTCCGCCGTGGAGCACCTCGATCGCCTCGGCCGTCTCGTTCGCGTTGCCGACGGCGCGCCCGAGGGGCGCGTCCATCCGCGTCAGCAGGGCGCTCACCTTCTTGCCGGCCAGCTTGCCCACCCGCACGATCGAGCGCGCGAGCTCGCGCGCCTGCTCGGGGGTCTTCATGAACGCCCCCTTGCCGACCTTCACATCGAGCACGAGCGCGTCGATGCCCTCTGCGAGCTTCTTCGAGAGGATGCTGCCCGTGATGAGCGGCACCGACTCGACCGTCGCGGTCACGTCGCGGAGCGCGTAGAGCTTGCGGTCGGCCGGGGCGAGCTCGGCGGTCTGCTTGAAGAGCGAGCACCCCACCTTGCCGAGCTGCTTGGCGAACGCCTTCGTGCTCATGTCCATGCGGAAGCCGGGGATCGCCTCGAGCTTGTCGACCGTACCGCCGGTGTGGCCGAGGCCTCGCCCGCTGATCATCGGCACGGGCACGCCGCACGCGGCGACCATCGGCGCGAGGCAGATGCTCACCTTGTCGCCGACGCCGCCCGTCGAGTGCTTGTCGACCTTGACGCCCGGCACGGCGGAGAGATCGACGACTACGCCGCTGTCGCGCATCGCGAGGGTGAACGCGGTCGTCTCGACCGGGGTCATCCCGCGGAAGAAGACGGCCATGTTGAACGCCGCCATCTGGTAGTCGGTCACGCTCCCGTCGGTGTATCCGCGGATGAGCCCCTGGATCTCCTCCTCGTTGAGCGCGCCACCGTCCCGCTTCTTGGCGATGAGCTCGGGGACGGGGAGGGTGGTCGTCTTCGCGGCGCCACGGCTGGCCGCCTTCGTCTTCGTCATGCGCGGAGCATACGACGAGGAGGCGGTGGCGCCGCGAAAACGATCGCGTGGCGGTCCGAGCTGCGAGAGCGGAACGTGACGCTCCGAGCGCGGCGGCCCTGCGAGAGCGCTGGGCCTACCGCGCGCGTGGCCGAGCGGTCAGCGACGGCGACGTGAGCGCTTCGGCGGCTTGCCGCCCGGCGCGGGCGCGGAGCGATCCTTCTTCGGATCCTCCGCCTTGCCCTTGCGCGGCTTGCCGCGGTCCTCGGCGTTGCGCTCGCGGCGCTGGCGGCGGTTGCCTCGACCCTTGTCGTCGCGCGGGCCGCGGCGGCCTTCGCCGTCGCGCCGCGGCGCGCCGCCTTCGGGGCGGGGACCGCGCGGGCCCCGCTCGCCGCCACGCGGGTCGACGAGGAGCGACTCGTCGACGGGCACGCCGACGATCTCGCGGCGGCCGATGCGCACGTCCTCGATCTTCACGCCGATGCGCTGGCCGAGCTCGAGCATGCGACCGGTCCGCAGGCCGATGAGGCGGATGCCGAGCTCGTCGAGCTCGTACCAATCACCGAGCTTCTCGATGGGGACGAGCACGTCGACGAAGGGCTCGTCGAGGGCGACGTAGAAGCCGTTCGCGTCGACGCTCGAGATCGTGCCCTCGAGCTCTTCGCCGATGCGGTCGCGCATGAGGATCGCGCGGTAGAGGCCGACGACGTCGCGCTCCACGGTCATGGCCCGGCGCTCGAGGCGGCTCGACTCGACGGAGGCGCGTCGCATCCGCGAGAGCAGCGCCGCGCCGTCGATGGCCTCCCCACGGACGATCGCGCGCACGATGCGGTGCACGACGAGGTCGGGGTAGCGCCGGATCGGCGAGGTGAAGTGGAGGTAGTCCTTCGCCGCGAGGCCGAAGTGCCCGATGTCGGCGTTCACGTCGTAGACGGCCTGCTGCATCGCGCGGAGCAGCAGGTAGCGGAGCACCGGCGCCTCGTCGCGATCTTCGATCTCGGTGAGGAAGGCGGAGAGCTTCTTCGGATCCTGCGCGGCCTCGACGTCCATCGAGTGGCCGAGCGCGGTCGCGACCTTCGCGAAGGCGCTGAGCTTCTTTTCGTCCGGGGGCGCGTGGGTCCGGTAGATCGCGGGCACCGCGAGCCGCTTGAGCTCGGCGGCGATGACCTCGTTCGCGAGGAGCATCAGCTCCTCGATCATGCGGTAGGCCTCGCGGACTCCCGGATCCTTGCGGCTGCGGACGCAGTCGACGGGCTCGACGTTGGCCTCATCGAGCTTGATCTTCGCCTCCGGGAGGTCGAAGTCGAGCGCGCCACGCTTGAGCCGCCCCGCGCGGAGCTTCTTGGCCAGCTCCTGAAGGCTCGAGAGCATCGGGAGCCGCTTCTCGGCGGCGGGTTGGCGCGGACCCTCGTCGGTGATGCCCAGCGCGCGCGCGACGCCCTCGTAGGTGAGGTGGCCGCCGCTGCGCATCACGCCCTCGAAGAGGCGCGCGCGCTCGACCCCGCCGTTCTTGCGGAGGTAGATCTCGACGCCCATGCAGAGCCGATCCTTGTTCGGCACCAGCGACGCGAGGTTCGTGCTGAGCTCGCGCGGGAGCATCGGGATCGCACGATCCGGTAGGTAGATGGAGCAGCCGCGGGCGAGCGCCGTGCGATCGAGCGCGGTGCCTGGCCGGACGTAGTGGGCCACGTCGGCGATCGCGACGACGACGCGATAACCACCCTTGGTCTTCTCGACGTAGACCGCGTCGTCGTGGTCGCGCGCGTCCGGCGGATCGATCGTGACGAGGTCGATCTCGCGCAGGTCTTCGCGACCCTTCTTGTCGGCCGCGGGCACGCGCTCGGGGAAGGCCTCGGCCTCGGCGCGGGTCTCGGCGTCGAACTCCTCCTCGATGCCCTCGCGGATCTTGATCTTCATGACCTCGACGGTCGTGATGCCCTGCACGCCGAGGACGTCGACGACGCGGGCGGCGGCCAGATCACCCGAGGATTGAGGGAAACGCACGAGCTCCGCGATCACCGCCAGCTCGCCGCGCTTCTGCTTGGGCACGTCGCCCAGGACGAGCACCGGCCCGCGCAGCCGCGGATCGTCGGGTTGCACGACCCAGGCCTTGCCGTGTCGCTCGAGGCTGCCGGTGAAGCGCGGGTTGCGGCGCGTGACGATGGTCGTGACGCTGCCCTCGCGTCCCTTGGGGGAGGGGCGCGCGGCGACCTCGACGCGATCGCCGTGGAGCGCCGGTCCGACGGAGTCGGGGGGGATGAAGACGTCCGGGCCGCCGTCCTCTGCCGCGACGAAGCCGAAGCCTCGGCCGGTCATCTGCAGGACGCCGGTCAGCAGACCGCCCTTGGCGCGCTCGCCGTGGCCTGGCGCGATGCGGCGGGCGCGATAGCGCAGGCCGGGCATCTCGCCGATGAGGCCGAGGACCACGAGCTCCTCGAGGAGGTCGAGCACCTCGTCGCGGCGGGACTTCTGGATGTCGAGGCGTTGGCAGAGCTCTGCGACGTGGAGGGAGCGCGGCGCCGCGTCTCGAAGGGCGCCGAGGAGAGATTCACGATCGATGGGATTCATAGGAAATGGGGAAGAGGCACGCCCCTGGCGTGCACGAGATTCAGTGTGGCCGAAGACCGGCGTGAGAAGGAAGCGCGCTCCGAGCACCTCGCGGGGGCGGGATCTCCGCCGCATCGGGGGGCCGGGCGAGCCTTGGCTTGGCGGAGGAGTAAGTCGCTTCGTGGCTCGGCGCAAGCCGGCGCGCGTCCGCGATCAGCGCAGGGCGTGGAGGCCACCGTCGTCGGCGCCGACGTAGAGCGTCCCGTCCGCCCCGATCGCGACCGTGCTGTCGATGTCCTGACCGATCTCGTGGCGCCAGAGGAGCTGCCCGTCTGGGGACAGGCAGTAGAGGCTGTCGTCCTGCGAGCCGACGTAGATGCGACCGTCGGGATCGATGCGCGCCGAGGCGCGGATGCGGCCCGTGGTCTGGAAGCGCCAGCGCAGCCGTCCGTCGGGGGCGATCGCGTAGACGTGCCGGTCGTACGAGCCGACGATCACGGTGCCGTCCGTGGCGATCGCGGGCGTCGCGCGGACGTCGCCGCCCGTCTCGAAGCGCCAGCGCTCGCGCCCGGTCGGGTCGAGCGCGATGACGTGGCCGCGGTCCGTGCCGACGACGATCGTCCCGTCGTCGGCGATCGAGGCGGCGCCGTCGATGCTCGCGCCCGCGCTCGCGCGCCACGCCTCCTCGCCGGTCATGCGGACCGCGAGCACGGTGCCGTCGGGCGTGCCGACGATCACGAGGCCGGCCGGGTGGAGCGCGGGCGAGCTGCGCACGTGCGCGGCAGTCGCCACGTGCCATCGCACGGCGCCCGCGGGGTCGATCGCGTAGACACCTCCCGCGGCCGCGTAGATCGTGCCGTCTTCGGCGACGATCGGGCTCGCGTCGACCTGATCGCCGAGGTCGAGGCGCCAGCGCACCCGGCCGCTGGGGTCGAGCGCGGTCAGGTGACGGTCGTCGCTGCCCAAGTAGATCGTGCCGTCGGCGCCGAGCGCGGCGCTCGCATAGATCTTGTCCCCCGCGACGTAGCGCCAGCGGAGCGTCCCCTCCGGCGACAGGGCCGAGAAGGTGCGGTCGAGGCTGCCGATGTAGACGGTGCCGTCGGGGCCGACGATGGGCGACGCGAAGATGCGCGCGCGTGTGCGGTGGGTCCATCGACGTGAGGGGGCGGCGGCCACGCCCGCGTGCGCGGTGCGTCCGGTGTGGCGGGGGCCGCCCATGAACATCGGGCGCTCGAGGGGCGCGGGCGTCGGCGGAGCGGTGGCGTCGGGCTCGTCCGGCACGCCGGCGTCCACGGGGACCAGGTCTCCCACCGTGTCGGTCGAGCGACGCGCGAGGTCCTCGCGGACCTCGTCGACGAACCGACAGCGCCCCTCGTGGCAGATGCGGTCGGCGCGGCACTCCTGATCGGACATGCACGGCACCGGCTGCGGCGTCGAGCGACCGGTGGGGCAGCCGAGCGCGAGCACGAGCGAGGCGAGCTGGAGGACCCGAAGACGCATTCGAGCCCCGCACTACCAGCATGGGGGAGCGGGTTCAACGTCCGCGTCGCGCGGAGCGGAGAGACCCCGACCCAAAGCTCGCTCCAGGAATCCGCGCAAGGGCGCAGATCTCGCTCGCCGGCCTCCTCGAATGGGCTTCGGCCTGTCCAACGCGTGCCCGCCAAACGACCTCCACGCCGATCATCCACGGCAACTCGGCACCATGAACGTCGGGTGGGGGCATCAGCGCGCCGAGAGGCGGAAGAGGCGCTCGCCGCGGAGCACGACGACGCGGCGTCCGTCCGCTGAGAGCGCGGCCGCGCTCGGCGCGGGGCCCGCGCTCCAGCCCGCGGGGCGCCAGAGCGCCACGCCGGCCGGGCTGACGTGCACCACCCCTTCCGCGCGCTCCAGGATCCACGTCGAGCCGTCGGGGGTGATGCGGCCACCCTGCGCGGGGGCGGGCCACGGGTCGCTCGCGCCGAGCACCATCGGCGCCCCGGTCGGCAGGGCCTCGGTCGTGAGCGGCACGACGCGCCTCTCGCTGGCGCGCGCCGCGAGCAGCCCCTGCGGCGCCCACCCGAGCACTCGCCACGGAGAGGGGCGGTCGGGGCAGGAGGCGCCGTCGTCCACGAAGAGCGGCACCGTGTGGGCGGCCTGCCGCGATCCGAACGAGAGCGACGAGTCGTCGGTCGGCGCGCGCGCCAGCGCGATCTCGACGCGGGCGCACCGATCGCGGACACCGAGCACCGCGAAGCGCCGATCGTCCGAGCGGATGGGCAGCGGCTCGGCGTCCGCAGGCCGGCTCAGCCCGTCGGGGCGGAGCGCGTCGGCGGTCGCGCCGAAGACGATGAGCTCTTCACCGTCGAAGGCGAGCGCGAGGTGCGTGGGGTCGAGGCTCGGCTCGCGGCGGTAGGTGAAGGGGAGCTCGGTCAGCGTCACCCCTCGCGCGGCGGCGGCGTCGAGCGCGGCCTCGCTCGCGGCGCCGCCTTCGTCCAGCGCCGTGAGCGCCGCGAGCAGCTCTCCGGCCCGGAGCAAGGTGTCGACGGTCGCGCGCTCGGCCGCGGCGGTGGCTCGCTCGGGGCACTCGAGCCCCCAGGACCCCGCGCCGAAGCGGACGAGCGCGCTCGGTCCGCAGAGCATCCCCGCGAGCGCGGCGCCCCGCGCGGCGTCGGCTCGCAACAGGCGGTCGAGCGTCGCGGTGGGCTCGCCGCGCTCCTGCGCGAGACCGCCGGGGCGGTCGAGCCAACGAAACGTGATCGGGTCGGCGCCCTCCAACGTCAACGTGGCTTCGAGATCCTCGTGGCCGTCGCCGTCGAGATCGCGCGTCGCGAAGGCGAGGGCGGCGGGGTCGCGGGTGGACGTGGTGAGGCGGACGCGCGGAGGCGCGCTCTTGGAGAGCGCCCAGCGGTGCGTGAGCGAGGGCCGCTCGTCGGGGCACGAGAGGCGCGCCTCGGCGAAGAACGTGGAAGCGCTCGGCTGGGAGAGCGCCGCGGCGTCGATCGCGCACCCTTCCGTCGCGAGGGGGCCGAGGTCGCGGGTCTGGAAGCGATCGGCTTCGCGGAGGGCGAGGGTGATGGCCACGCGCCCGGCCTCGACGTCGTGGCGGACGAGGAGCGCGTCGCGATCGCCGTCGCCGTCGAGGTCGAGCGTGAGCAGCGCGCGCACCTCGCCGCTCAGCTCGATGGCCGCGCCCTCGACGGACACCGAGCGGGTCCCGGCAGGTAGCGCGCGGATCTCGGCCGGGCGGGCCTCGGTCGCGACCTCGGACTCGGGGGTCGGCGCCGCCTCGGGGCGGGTCGGCACCCGCGGCGCGTCGTCACCGCAGGCCACGGCGAGGAGCGAGAGCAGCGCGATGAGGCGGACCATGGCGGGGCTCTAGCACGTCGGGGCGGGGGCCCGCCCGCGGGCGCGCGTGCACCCGTTCGCGCACGTCAACGGCCCGCGTCTCCTGAGTCGTCCCCCTTCGCCTCGTCGCCATCCCCGCCACGGATCGACTCGGTGAGCCGCCAGACTCCCGTCGTCGGGTTCTGTCCGGGCCATCCGGTGGAGTCTGCGTCTCGATCGAGATGTCGAGATCGCGTCACTGCGGCTCGGTATCCGTCCCGAAAGGCGGTGAAGTCGAGCGTGCCCTTGTCGTACTCGGGAAGGAAACCCTTCAGGATCCTGACGAGGTCGTAGCGGCCCTGTGGCCCCGGGCTCTCTCGGAAGTGCAAGATGAGCCAAAGCTCGAACGCTGCGTTGGATATAGCCAGATCGATACCGTTGCCGGCTGCCATGTCCTTCGCCTCTGGTATGTGCGGATGCTCGTCGATGTCGAAGACGCACCACACCTGGTCGAAGCGAAGGTTCTCGTCCTTCTCGCGTTTTGCGTCCGCCTCTGCTTGCTTCTTCCGGTCCCATGCCCGCTTCACCAACGTGAGCGGTACGCCGTGGGAGTCGTCGATCTCAATCTCGACGCGCGGGTTCTTGCACCACGCCTTGAACCCTTCGAGGTATCGAGGTTCGGTCGCTTGCCCTTCACAGACGCACAGGATGCGCGGCTTGGGCTCGCGCGAAGCGTCTCGCCGAGCGGGTCTGCGGTGGCGGTCACGCTTCCCTTTTCCTTTTCCCAAGAGCTCACTCTCCGAGTCGTGCGAGCGCTCCGAGGAACGGAATGGCGCCGTACCGTCCTTGGAGGTAACCGCGTTCCAGGTTCTCCGCATTGCGCGGCTTGTAATCGGTGAGTGGGTAGAGCGTCGTCGCTCCAGCAGCGTCCTTCTCCGTCAGCCAGATCTGATCTCGGCGGAGCGGTGGGTCACCCAGCGTCGTCCCAAGCAGATTCGTGTCGTGCGTGGTGAAGAGGAGCTGTGCGTTGCGTGGGTTCGTGTGGGGGGAGTTGAACAGCTTCACGATCTCGAGCGCCACCAGGGGGTGGAGGCTGGATTCGAGCTCATCGATGAGGAGGAGCGCTCCAGACCCGAGCGCGTCGATGATGGCGGGCCCGAGCCGGAACAGGGCTCGCGTTCCCGCGGACTCCAGCTCGAGCGGGAGCCAGGCCTCTCCTTCGCCGACGTCGTGCCGCATCAGAACGTGCCGTTGGTCCCGTTTATGAGTCTGGGGTCCCTCGACGATGCGGTAGTCGGAGATGCCAATGTCGGCAGCGCGCATGAGCTCCCGCAGCTCGGCTCCTGCTTGCGTGTCCGCGGCGGGTGGGGTGCCCCGGACCTCCGTTGGCCCGAACGTGGGGACGAGATCCGACACTCGAACCATCCCGCCCGAGGAAGACGCTGCGGCGGCCGCGCCAGCGGCCGCTGCGGCGAAGACAGCTGCGGCAACTGACGCAGGCATCGCGTCGGCGTAGCGTTCCTTGTAGCCGATCACGCGAACGGTCAGGAGTCGGTCGAACCAATTGAAGACCTCGGTCAGCTGCTCGTGCCGATGTCGCGCGGCCGTCGACAGGTAGAGCGCGTTGGACCGCGTCACCTTCTCGACTGCGCGATTCTCGCCGTGGAGATGCTCGCCGAACGAAAAGTCCTCACCGTCCCGCTCGAGCCAGACCTGCCGACGTCCTCTGGGCCATGCGAAGAGCCACTCCTCGAGTACGCGCTCCTGATCGAGCGAGAACCCGTACTGGAAACGCGTCCCCTCGCAGAGGAAGGTGACCTCGTACGTCGATGGCTCGCGAGGCTTGCCCCCCCACGCGAAAGCCTCGCGAGGTACCCGCCCTTGGGGAGGCCAGGCGGCGTGAGAGTCGAGAACCGCATCTCGGATGAAGCCGAGCGCGGACAAGACGTTGCTCTTGCCGCTGGCGTTTGCGCCGTAGATGGCAGCGACCGGGAGCAGCCGGTGACCTGCCACGGGGCGGAGTCTGGGGTCATCGTGGGAGCCCACACGACCGGCCTCCAGCGTGAGCGCCTGCTCGTCCCGGAGCGAACGGTGGTTCTCTACGCGGAGCTCTACCAGCATGGCCGTTCGGGTCGATGGTAGGCGTACGGGGCCGTTCGCGCAAAGCCACCGCGGAAACAGCGTCGAAACCTGGTCAGATTACGACTTTGCCGTCCTGCCGCCGTGCACCCGACGAGGCGCTCACAAGCAGGGGCGGACCGCAGGGCAGATCGTCGCGTCGAAGACCTCGTCGACTGTGAGCGAGCGGAAGACCGCGCGGAGGCGGATCGAGGGGGAGGCGTCGGGGGGCAGGAAGACCTGCGCTTCGCCTTCGCTCGAGAGCTCGCACGGCGCCCGCCCGCCAGGGCAGAACGAGACCTGATCGCCGAACCCGCCGTCCGTCCAGCGGTACACGCCCTCGGGGTCACGGCTCGTGTGGAGGTAGAGGGTGAAGTGTTGGGCCTCGCTTCGGTCTTCGCCGCAGGCCCACGCGGGATCCGCGATGGTCCCCTCCCAGGCGAAGCCGTCGGCCGGGCCACACGACTCCGTCAGGGTCGCCGCCCGCGATCCTGCGCTGGCGTCGCGACCGCCGTCGCGCCCGGCGTCCGTCCCACCGTCGTCGTTGGGGGGCGCGTCGGGGCCCGCGTCCGCGACGGGGATCGGCGAGACGACGCGCGAGCGTCCGCAGGCCAAGAGCACGAGCGAAGCGAGGAGCAGCGAAGCGAGTCTCATGGCGCCCAGCCTACTCAGGGGGGGAGGGGGATGCATCCGCCGTTCGAGTTGACGCCGGGGCGCCGGTTCGTCTCCTCATCTTTGCCCGCATCATCCGCATCCGCATCCGCATCCCCTGAGTCCGAGCTCGACTCTGCGTCCGAGTCCGCGTCGGCGTCGGCGTCGGCGTCCGAATCCGCGTCCGAGTCCACGTCCGAGTCCGCGTCCGAGTCCGCGTCCGAGTCCGCGTCCGAGTCCGCGTCCGA
>JAHBWH010000204.1 GCA_019637115.1 Myxococcales bacterium
AGGAAGACGCTGCTGCGCGTCTTCGGTAGCGGCACCGTGACCTGGCGCTCGACGCGGTAGAACGCCTCCGGCGCGTCGTCCCAGAGCGTGCGGCGATCGCCGACGAAGAGCTCGGGGTGTTGGTCGAGCGCCGCGCTCGCGCCGACGGTCCACACGAAGCGCGCGTAGGGCCCGCGGTCCACCATCGCGCGCACCATGCCGCGGGAGGCCTTGTCGTTCGGGGGGAAGCCCGGCACCGGCTGGTGGATCGCGTCGAAGGCTGCCTCGCGCAGGCGCTCTGGCCGCCAGCCGCTCGGGAAGCGTACGTCGACCGCGAGCGTGCGACCTCGATCGTCTTCGCCCGCGTTCAAGATCGCGAAGTCCTCTTGCACGTGGCGCGCGATGGCGTCGAAGGGGTCGAGCGCGTCGACGTCGGCGTCGATCGCCCGAAGGAGCGCCGGGTGCTCGCGCCCGAGGGTGTCGCGCATCCACGCGAGCGCCTCGTCGAGAGCTGCGCGCGCGAGCGCGTCGGCGTCGCTGCCCCCGAGCACGAAGCGCCGATGCGCCGGCGCGCGGCGCTTGCCCGCGACGTACTCGGCGTAGCGCTCGTCGACCTGAAAGTACTGGCGGTCCGCCTCACCGTTGCCGAAGTCCGTGCCGAAGCGCAGCAAGCTCGCCGCCATCTGGAGCGGCTCGGGCTCGACCGGGAAGTAGTGCGGGGTGGGCATGGGTGTGCGGCGTCACGGCGGGCGTTCGAGCGACCCGCGCAGCGCTTTATCAGGTAGAGCACATCGGCCGAGCGCGCTCCAGCGCTGCGCCTCAGGCGCGCCCCGAGGTGCGCTCAGCCGCGGAGTGGCGACCGCGAGGCGGTCGCTGGCGCGTCGCCGCGCAGCTCCGCCACGATCTCGGCCGGGGTCGGGAACCAGCGGAGCGCCTCGAAGTCGTCGTTGACCTGGAGCTCGTCGACGTCGAGCTGCCGCGCCTCGGCCTCGATGGCGGCGACGACGCGGGCCGCGTCGTCGAGGTAACCCGCGAGGACCCACTCGGGCTCCTTCGTGTGGCGCGAGCGGTATTGGAGCTTGCCGTCGCGGTAGCGGAGGTCGCACAGGCGCATCGCCGCGTCGGGGCGACCTCGGCGGTGGCGCCACAGGCCGGTGTGGGCCTCGAAGCGGTAGTGCGGCAGGAGCTTCCAGCCGTGCTCGGCGACGAAGTGCACGGCCTTCAGGAGGAAGTCGAAGACCTCCTCGCTGAGGAAGTAGTTGAAGTTCACCCGGACCCAGCCGGGCTTGATGCCCTCGCAGCCGCGGAGGATCTCGCGCTCGAACTCGCGCGACGTCTCGAGGTCGATCCCGAGCAGGCGGTGGCCGTAGGGGCCCGCGCAGCTGCAGCCGCTGCGCGCCTGGATGCCGAAGAGGTCGTTGAGCAGCGCCGCGACGAAGGCGTGGTGCAGGTAGCGGTCGCCGTGCCGCACGATGAAGGAGACGATCGAGAGCCTCCAAGCGTCCGGGTTGCCGAGGATGTGGATGTGCGGGTTCTGCGACCAGCTCGCGATCGCCCGGTGGATGAACGACTCCTCGTGCGCGCGGATCGCGTCGACGCCGACCGCCTCCTTGAGCTGGAAGACGAGCCCGGCGCGGATCGACTCGAGGATCGCGGGCGTGCCGCCCTCCTCGCGGTGCTCGGGGTCGTCGAGGTAGCGGTGGTCGGTCGAGTTCACGTACGCGACCGTGCCCCCGCCCGGGACGGCGGGGACGCGGTTGCGGAAGAGCTTGCGCTTCGCGATGAGCACGCCGGGCGTGCCCGGCCCGCCGATGAATTTGTGCGGCGAGAGGAAGACCGCGTCCTTGTAGCCGAGGTGCGACTCGTCGGTGTCGTCGGTCGGGTTCATCTCGATCTTCACGTAGGGCGCCGCGGCGGCGAAGTCCCAGAACGAGAGGGCGCCGTAGCGGTGGAGCAGCTTCGAGATCGCGACGGTCTTGGTGCCGATCCCCGTGACGTTCGAGGCGGCGCTGAAGCTCCCGATCTTGAGGGGGCGGTCGCCGTAGCGCCGCAGCTCCTCCTCGAGGTGCGCGAGGTCGATGCGGCCGTCGGCGTCCTCACGGATCGTGACCACCGTCGCGATGGACTCGCGCCAGGGCAGCTCGTTGGAGTGGTGCTCGTAGGGGCCGATGAAGACGACCGGGCGCTCGTCCTGGGGGATGCGCTCGCTCAGACCGTAGCGGGCGTCGAGGTCCCGCGGGATGCGGAGGTTCAGGCAGTCGATGAGCTTGTTGATGGCCCCCGTCGCCCCCGAGCCGCAGAAGACCACCGCGTCTCGCTCGTCGCCTCCGACCGCGGCCTTGATGATCGCGCGGGCGTCCTCACGGAAGCGCGTCGTCTGAAGCCCCGTCCCCGACGACTCCGTGTGCGTGTTCGCGTAGAGGGGCATCACCTCGTCGCGCAGGAAGTCCTCGAGGAAGCTGAGCGAGCGGCCGGACGCGGTGTAGTCTGCGTAGGTCACGCGCCGGGGCCCGTATGGGCCCTCGAGCACCTGGTCGTCGCCGATGATGGAGGCCCGGATGGTCTCGATGAGCCGCGCTGCCTGGTCCGACATGTCGCCGAGCGTAGTCCCTCTGGGCGGGAGTTCGGCCGGCGACGTGAGGATGCGCAGGCTCAGTACAGCTCCCCGGAAGTTCGTGACCAGGTGCGGCAGATCCATCCCGCCCAGCTGCGTTGCTCTTCAGTCACGGGCCAACAGCCCGCTCCCTCGTAGCGCCTTGCTGGACGGGCGCCTCTTTGCACCTGGCCGCGGACTTCCGGGGAGCTGTACTGAGGGGCGAAGCCCCCCTCGGAACGAAGCTCGCGCTCGGGACGATCAGCAAGCTCGAGCAGGAAGCAAGCGACGCGCGCGCCGGTCTACACCGAGGCGCTCGACGCCGCTCGGGCCAGCGAGGCGGCGTTCGTCGATGAGACGAGCTGGCAGATCAAGCATCGCACGCACTGGCTTTGGGTCATGATCACCGGCGTCGCGAGCGTCTTCATGATCCACGCCCGCCGCAACACGCTCGCCGCCAAGGCGCTGCTCGGTGGATTCGCCGGGAACCTTGTGACGGATCGGTGCGCGTCGTATCTGAACGCCATCGAACCGAAGACGCCAGCTCTGTTGGCGCATCTGCTGAGGGTCTTCGAGGCTTGGAAAGAAGCTCGCGAAGGGACCTTCCCGCACGACTTCGGCCAACGCCTCGTCCTCGTCGCCGCCGTTGACGAGAAGCATCGCGGACCTGCTTCACGACCGCTGAGCCTCGCGCACCACGCAGCTCCGGGTCCCGCGCGGCTTTCGATCGCTGCTCCTCGAGGCGTGGGAGGGATGGCCCCACACCACGAAGCGGAGAGCAGAAGATCCCTTCTCACCTCGGGGTCGGCCGCGCGCTTCGCGCGGTCGGCCTCGAGGTGACCGCTTCGCTCTACCGCTTCGTGGTGTGGGGCCATCCCTCCCGCGCCGCATCTCGGCTGTGTTTCAACTCCCGCGATGGGGTGAACGCGTACACGAAAGCCGCGTACCTTCGGCGGCTACGCTACTCTCCGCATCATGGGAACTTGGGGATCCGGGATCCTTCAGAACGACCAGGCAGCCGACTCGGTGCTCGACGCGGCGAAAGCGGTCGAGGATGCACTTCGCGGGCTCGTGGTCGGCCCCGTGGGGTCCGACTCGGCGGGGCGGATGCTCGGCGCAGTAGGGCTTCTGATGCGCTTCTCGCCCTACTCCTTCGACCTCGAGAACGACGTGAGGGCGCCACTCGTCGAGGCCGTGGGACGCCAGATCCCCGCGCTGCCCGAGGTCTCGGCCGAAGCGAGGGCCGCGCTCGATGCGCTGCTGGCGGGACGTGAACCGGACTACCGGATGACAACGTTCCCTCCACGCCTCGCTCGAGCGCTCTTCGGCTCGAATGAGCGCTCCCAGTTTCCCATGGAAGGGACTTGGGCGGACGCTCCCGAGGGAGTCTTCGAGCTTCCAGCCGCGCGCGCTCTCGCGCAAGAAGTCGCCGATGGGTGCGTCGCCGCCATCGACGAGGACTTCGAGCACGAGCAGTCACTCGAAGACCCGTGTCGTGAGAGCGAGGCCATGGGGAGGCTCGCGCTGCTGCTCGTGCTCGACGGTATCCGCGTCGATCCGTCGTGCTTCGTGGGTTGGCGTGACGCCTGGCGTCGAGGGCGGCGCGAGCCCGTTCCGTCGGAGGTTGCTTTCTTCCAGAAGTACGACGCTTGTCTCGAGGCTGCCATCGCGTACGGAATCGAGCGCTTCTCGCCCTGAGGCTCTTCAGGCTGCCGCGAGGGCTGCTCGCAGCTTCACCATCGCGAGGCGCGCGCGGCTGCGCGCGGTCTCGAGGGGGATGCCGAGGGCGTCGGCGATCTCGCGCATCGTCCAGTCTGCGCCGTGGTGGAGGGCGACGACGTCGGCCTGCACGTCCGAGAGGTGGTCGAGGACGCGGCGACACTCGCACTTCGCGAACCGCCCGGTCGGCCCGTCGGTCGCCAGCTGGGTGTCGAGGGCTCCCGTGGGGGACTCTCGCCGCCGTCGCCGCGCGAAGGCGAGGGTGTGGCGGGTCGTGATGCGGTCGGCCCAGGTCTCGATGCTGCAGTCCCCTCGAAAGCGCGGGAGGCTCTGGAGGATCTCGATCATCGAGATCTGCGCGGCGTCTTCGGCGTCGGGACCGCTGCGCAGCAACCTCCGGGTGCGGCGGTCGACTCGGGGCTGGAGCCGGCGGGCGAGGGACTCGGCGGCGGCGCGATCGCCCTCGCGGGCGGCGTCGACGAGGGTGGGGGGGATCTTGGGGTACGTCATGGTTCAGAGTCCTTGGCAGCTGCAGCGGAGGACGCCGTCGATGCGGCGGCAGGGTTGGCCGAGGCCGAGCGCGCAGACCGTGCTGGCGAAGGCCGCGTCGAAGGCGTCGCGCCGCACGATGCCCTCGGGCTGACGCAGCGTGACGATCTCGCCGTTGAAGAAGCTCGGGTTCGCGTTGAGGGCCGCGCGGAGCTGCGCCTCGCTGATGCCGAGCGTGGTCGCCGCGCGCGCGAGCCCCAGGCTCCGCTCGTGGTCGAGCGCCATCACGACGACGGGCTCGTGCATCCCGCCGTCGTCGCCCGCGCGGCTCCGCGCGGCGCGGAAGCGCTCTCGGTCGGCCTCCATCGCGCGATCCATGACCTCGTGCTCGACGTAGAGCGCGAGGATCGACTCGAGCTCGGCGCCGGCGAAGCGGTCGCGCGCGACCCCTCGGACCTCGTCGAGCCGCGGGATGATGCCTTGGCGGTCGTGACACCCCATGCACGACAGGCCCGCGGTGACCGAGACGTCCCGTCGTCGGAAGTCGGCCACGACCTCGCGGGGCGCCTTGTCGAGCAGACGACCCGCCTCGTCCGCGATGTAGTAGGCCTGCAGGCCGTTCGGGAGCGAGAAGATGTACTCGCCGCCGTCGTGCGCGAACTCGATCGGCTCGGCGAAGATGCTCCGGTCGCCGTCGCTGCCCGCGAAGTCGAAGCTCACCCAGAAGCCGCCGCGGCGACCGGGCTGCTCGTGGCGCTGGATGACGCGGTTGTTCACCGAGACGCCCGACTCGGCGAAGCCGGCGCGGAGGACGCGCTCCTCCTGCTCGTCGGCCACGATGTCGACGCCCGCGATGCGCAGCGCGATGTCCTCGGCAGACCGCCCCGCGAAGTCGAGGACCTCGTAGTAGAGCGGCGCCTGCGAAGCGTGCGTGACGAGCCAGTCGGCCTGGACGTAGGGGATCTCCGTCCGCGTCTCGCGGCGCAACACCTCAGCGTCGCCCTCTTCGATCGGGAAGAGCAGCGAGTCCGGGTCGTAGCGGACGGCGTAGGGGTAGTCCGCGACGAGCCGCTCCCACGTCTCCGCGCTCCACTCGAAGTCGCGCAGGTCCAAGCGGAGGAGGAGCCCCTGCGGGTCGATCGCCTCGAGCGCCGTGACGCTCGAGTTGAACGAGAGGCTGTTGACCAGCAGCGAGACCGCCATGCGGAAGCCCGTGATCGTCTCGTCGTCGAGCCCCGCGTTGGCCAGGTGGGCGAGGCTCAGATAACGGATCCGCGGCCGGTCGGACGCGAGGGTCTGCCGCGTGAGGTCTCGCCGCATCAGCGCGAGCTGCGCGTCGATGTCGAGGTACTCGCGCCGCGGCGGTGGCCGCGTCTCGTCTGGGAAGTCGACCGCGCCGCACTCGATCCACGCGGCGACGTCTCGGATCTCGGCGTCGGTCGGGCGTCGCGCCACGGTAGCGGGCGGCATCGAGCCCGAGGCGAGGCGCAAGTAGACGCGGGACTCGCTGGGGGCGAGCGGCACGACGAAGCCGGCCTCGCGCATCGCTTCGGCGTCGTGCGCGACGCCGAAGCCGGCGGTCGCCGTCGCGGGCCCGTGACAGCTCGTGCAGTGCGCCTCGAGCACGCTCCGCGCGCGAGACGCCTCGGTCTCGCAGCGGAGCGGTGTGCGATCTCCTCCGCCTGTGTCCGTCTCGCGGTCGGGCCCGGCGTCCGCGACGTCCACGCCGTCGATCGAGCCGATCGCGGCCGGACAGCCCAGCAACAAGGTCCCTCCGATCGCCATGAGATGCATCCGATTCATTGCCGCCTCCGTGCGCAGGGGATCAGGACCGACGCTCGACACGAGGACGCTCGAAGAAATCGAGGTCCACCTGAGCGCGAATCTCCCTGTCGACGGCACTGTGGTCATTGCTCTCTGGATCGGGTCATCTCGGGAAGCTCATGTCATGTCGCGGGTGACGAGCTGGACAAACGTTCGGTGCGTGTCGATCGCGGCCGCCTCACGCGCACATTCGACCGCCGAGATCGGGCGAATGTGCGGATTCGTTCTCGGCGCGATGGTCGGATTCGCGCGCGAAGTCACGAATGATATCGCGGAGAATGGCTCTCATGGTAGCGACGACGCGCAAACTCGGACGCGCGCCAAGTCGCGTCTGATTGGTCGTTTGAAATTGGCTCAGAGCGTGTCCCGTAGCGATGCCTCGAGATGTCTCGTCAGGCACCGGGGGTCGCTCTCGCTCACCCTCATCCCGCACGCTTCACACACACACCTCGTCGTTCAAGCAATGAGCGTGCCGCCGAGAACTACAGGAGATGCGCGGATCCCGAGACACCCTACGGCCAGCGGGCTGGGGACCGTGGACCTCAGATGGGAGGTCTCGATCCCCCACCCCCGGCGACCTCGCAGCAGGAGCGCAGCGGCGGTCGTCGACCGCGCCGCACGATCCAAATGAGCGATTCTGTGGGAATTTCTGGCAACTCGGACGACCAGGGGGGCGCGGTGAGCCAGACGGCGGGTCGTGTCTCGTGGCCCTCGCGAGGCCCCCTCGAGCTCATGGAGGCGCTGCGTCAGGGGGCTCGCGCCCCCGAAGCCTTGCGCGACGTCAACGAGCTGGCGGGCGTCACTCGAACTCGAGGCGCCAGTGGAAGTCGACGCCGAGGTTGCCGAAGGAGCTCGCGGTCTCACGGTTGAGGTTGTCGTAGAGCATCTGCACCGAGGTGCTGTCCCCCATCCGCCACTCGAGGGCCGTGCGGAAGGAGCGCTCCTCTCCGCTCAGGCCGGTCGCGGCGCTCAGGCGGATGCGCTCGGTGATGCGCTTGCCGATGGTCACCATCGGCTCGGGGCGGCCGGTCTGCGGCGAGTACATCGTGGTGATGGCGAACTCGTCGATGACCCGCACCGCGCTCGTCACCTCTTCGTTGACGCCCGTCAGCGCGCTCAGCGCCTCGAGGGCGGTGCCCCCGACGTCGCCCGCTTGGAGCTGCTGCGCCTCGATGCTGGTCATGCCGACGGTGAGCAGGAGCATCAGGTCCTCGCGCGAGAGCGAGGGCTCGCTGGTGGCGTCGAGCTGGAAGGCGTCGAGGTCGCCGTGCGCGCGCACCGACACACGCCACGCGGGGGCCGTGAGATCGACGGAGGTCTGCTGCCGTCGGATCTCCGTCTGCGCGACGATGTCGAAGCTCGCGTCGATGCGCGTCTCGTCCTGGAAGCGGATGTCCCCTTGAGAGACCGCGAGCTCGGTGTTGCGGAAGCGGACGATCCCTCGAGGGATCGAGAGGCTGCCGAGGAGCCCGTAGCGTTGGTTCGTGCCGACGAGGCGCATCGGCCGCTCGCTGTCGTCGATCCGCAGGTCGACGTCGATGAGGTTGTTGATGATGCGGATCGGCGACCGGTCGACGATGCGGAGGTCGAGCTCCACGACGTCACCCGCCGGGTCGTAGCGCTCGACCTCGGCGCGCTGTGGCCGGTAGAGCTGGCCGAGCGTCGGCGAGAGCTGGATCGGCCGCTCGTAGCGCGCGCGCTCGATGCGCACCTCACCTTCGAGGCGCGGGAGCGGCTGCCCCTGCCGCCACGAGAGGCGCGTGTCGCCGCCGAGCGTGACATCGATGCCATCGGCGGGCCGCAAGCGCGCGTTGCGCAGCCCCACGTCGAAGAAGAACGCCCGCAGCGCGCCGTCGCGCATCGTCGCCTCGCCCGCCATCAACGCGCGGCCCGACCCGACGCGGGCCTCGAAGCCGTCGAAGACGGCGCGCCGACCGTCGAAGGTGACGCGGCCGCGCAGGTCTCGGAGCTCGACGGGCGGATCGCTGAGCGCGAGCTCTTCTCCGAGCAGGCTGGCCTCGCCGCGAAGGATCGGGTCGGCGGCGGTGCCGTTGATGTCGACGCGGAAGGTCGCCTGCCCGCTGCTGCGGGCCACCTGGGTCGAGAGCGTCTGGAGTGCTGCGAGATCGAGCGATCCGTCGACGCGCAGCGCCAGGCGACCCTGCGCGTCGCCGCGCCCCTGGAGCTGCACGAAGGTGCCCGCGCCGCCGTCGAGGCGCGCGCGCTGTACGGCGAAGCCGCCGCGCTCGAGCGAGATCTGCACGGCGCCGTCGTTGCGCAGCCGCACCTGGCCGCCGCCGAGCGGGTCCGCCGCCTCGACGCGGAGCTGCTCGAGCCGGAGCCATCCGCCGAGCTGGTCGAGGTCGCGCAGGCCGCCCGCGTTGATCGCGAGCTGCCCGGTGGTGCGGCCGGAGACCTGCTGGTCGGGCGCGTAGCTCGCGAGGAAAGGCGTCAGGTCGAGGTCGTGGAGCGCGATCACCCCGCGCATCGGGTAGGCGGTGGTCCAGCCGAGGGCGAGGTCGAGGCTGACCTGACCCCTCATGGCCTCCCCACAGATGACGTAGGCCATGCGTCGCGAGAGGCGCTCGCGGGGGCCGTCGGCGGTCCGCACTGGCGGCGAGGGGCGCCAGCGGCCATGAGCGAGGCCGTAGCGCCCGTGCGCGCAGGGCTCGCCCTCCGGGATGTCGTCCGCGCTCCAAGCTTCGGCGGCGCGCACCCACGGGTCGTCGACGTCCGTCAGGCGGACGTAGGTGCGACCGTCGCCCAGCTCGGTGTCGCCGATGCGCACGCCCGTGAGCCCGATGTCGAAGTGACCGCGTGGGATGTCCGGCGTGCCGCGGATGTCTCCGAGGAGCGAGAAGCTGCCGTGCAGGTCGGGCATCGACTCGCGCAGCATCTCGGTGTCGTCGAACGAGATGTCGTCCGCCGCGACCATGAGCTGGACCTGAGCGGGCCCGAGCAGGCGTGGGCCTTGCGGAGACTCCTCCATCGGCGCGCGGATCTCGCCCGCCACGAGCAACGTGCCGCGCCCCTTCTTGAGCACGAGCTCGTCGATCTGGAGGACGCTGGCGTCGAGGCCGACGCCGAGGTCGCGCGAGAGCAGCGAGCCGCGGAAGTGGCCCTGGTCCATCACGAAGCCGTCGACGTCCAGCTGCAACACGTCGAAGACCATGTCCGAGCGGAACGTGCCGTTCGGCCCGTCGCCCGGGTGGTTCCACGTGAAGTCGAGCGACATATGCCCGCGCGTCACGCCTTGGATGCCCTCGTAGCGCTCATCCCCCTCGAGCCGGAGCGCGTGGTAGACGTCGGCCAGCGTCAGCCAGCCCGTCCGCAGGTGCCCCGTGACGGCGGCGCCGCTGTTCGAGAAGTCGAGCACGAGGTCGTCGACCCGGTAGCGGCTCGTCCCCTTCACGGCCTCGACGTTGGGCATGAGCACGGCCCAATAGTCGTCGCGGACCTGCCAGTCCGTCGTGATGTCGCCGAGCCGGAAGCCGTCGAAGCGCGCGTCTCGGAGGGTCGCCGTCCCGCGGACGCTCGGGTTGTCGAAGTCTCCCTGGACACGCGCGGTCGCGCTGCCGATGCCCTGGAGATCGAAGCCGACCAGCGGGCTCACGTCGGCCGCGTCGATGCGGTCGGCGAACGCCTCGACCAGCACGCCGCCCGCGTAGCCGAGGCGCACCATGGGCACGCGCGCCTTCGTGCGCCCCGTGTCGAGCGCGAGGTCGTAGAAGTGCGCGGCGTTCTCGTCGAAGCGCAAGCGGCCGTGGATTCGGGCGGGCCCCACCGAGAAGAGCGGTCGCCGGTCGCGGTCGTGCCACGCGCGGTCGAGGGCGCTGAACGTCTGAGAGCGCACGCGAACGGGGCCATCGAGCGCGAGGGGGAGGAGGGTCCCGCGGAGCTCGAGCTGCGCGTTGAGGAGCCACCAGACGATGCTGTCCTCGGTCACCCCGGCGAGCGCCATGAACTTCGCGAACTGGAAGCCCTGCACGTCCGCGTCGACCGAGACGGGCAACCCCGCGTCGAGGTCGAGCCCGATGGTCCCCGTGAGCTGGACCTCGCCACCCTCGAGGTAGAGCTGCGCCATGCTCCCTTCGCGCAACGTGACGACCCCGCCATCGAGCTCGAAGTCGAGATCGACGAAGTCTCCGATGCGCCATTTGTTCTCGATGCGCGCGCCGTCGACCCGCAGCTTCCCTTCGCCTCCGGGGATCGTGAGCCCTTCACCCGCGAGCTCGGCGTCGAGGCTCACGTGCCCCTCGAGCGCAGGTAGCTCGAAGCCGAGCGGGAGGCGATGCGCGAAGGGGAGGTCGACCTCGGCGCGCACGTGGCCGCGCCACGGCGCGTCCTCCTCGACGAGGTCGAAGGGGATGGTGGCGTCACGGAGCACGAACGCCACGCCGGGCTCGCCGTCGGCCCCTTCGGCCCCTTCGGCCCCTTCGAGGGGGGCGAAGCGCGTCGCGAGCTCGAACGCCCGGATGTCGGCGATCCGGGTCGCCAGATCCACGTGCCCCTCGAAGCGGAGCGTCTCGACGCGCAGCGTGCCCGCCGGCGCGGGGAGCTCGAGCTCGTTCGGCTCCCCCTCACGTGGTTGCAGCCCGAGGCGGACGTCCAGCGAGACGTCGTCGGCGTCGGCCTCCACGTCGACGCCGCTCAAGCGCGCCTGCAGGAGCCGGACGAGCGCGCCGTCGACGTCGCCGTGCGACTCGATTGACGCGCTCGCGTCGCGGATGACGAGCCGATTGAAGGGGATCTGGATCTCGCCGCCCCCCGCCGTCCGCGGCAGGGTCGGGCCGTTGATCAGGGTACCGTCCGCGAAGCGCAGGGTCAGGCGGGGCGCGTCGAGCTCGATGGTCTGAAGGTCGACGTCGCCGCGCAGCAAGGCGAGCAGCGAAGGCCGCACGCGGAGCACGCGAGCGCGTGCGAGCTCTCCCTCGGTCGGGTGGTCGAGCTCGATGCCGAGCGCCTCGATCGTCATGCCGAAGGGCACCGAGTGGAAGCGCAGGGCGACCCGCTCGAAGCGCGCCTCGAGGCCGAGCTGGTCGCGGATCGCCTGCGTGGCGAGCTCCGCCATGCGCTCGCGCCCCCAGTCGGTCTGGGTGAGCGCGATCAGGACACCCAAGGCAACCACGAGCAGCGCGAAGAGCCCGCGGAGCAGCCGGCCGACGACGCTGCGCCGGCGCTTGCGCCGCTTGGGCCGCTTCTTCTTCGGTCTCGGCGGCCGCCCCGGGTCCGGCGGGCGGACCTTGCGAACCCCAGATCCGTCCGTCGGGCTCCCCGGCCGGGGGTCCGCTTCCGGCCCCTCTTCGGGCGCGCTCGGTGAGATCTGGCCCACGATCCTATGCAGCCGAGAAAGCTAGCACGCCGGGGGCCCCTCGAAGAGAAAGCGGCCCGCAGCCGTGGGAGGACGCGCCGGGGGAGCTGGGCATTCAGGAGGGGGCTTGCCTGCCCGAGTCCGCGTCCGCGTCCGAGTCCGCGTCCGCGTCCGTGCCTGCGACCGCCTCCGTGTCCGCGTCCGCCTCCGTGTCCGCTTCCGCGTCCCGACACACCGACCCGACCGGGCGACCCGCGAACGACGCGCACGCGCGCGTCGACGCGGTGTCGAGGTGAACCCAATCAGAGCAAGAAGCCGCTGCAGATCCGATGAACGTCGATGCCGAGCACCCGCGGGGTGATCACCTCGGTCGAGCTCGAGCGGTTCGCGCGCAGCTGCACCTCGAGCATCAAGAAGCGCGCGGGCATCACGCCCGCGCCGGCGAGCGCGTCGCGGATGCTCAGCGGGGACGTGCCCGGCGGGACGGTGCCCACGATCACCCACTCCGCCGTGTCCAGCTCGGCGCGCGAGTCCGCCGTCCGCACGCGGAAGATCACCTCGGTGCCTGCGGGCGTCTCGGCGTCGAAGTGGATCTCGCTCCAATCCGTGCGGACCTCCGCGCCCTCGCAGCCCTCGAAGACGTGCCGGTAGTGACCGCGCGGGTTCGTCGCGAGCCGGAGCTGCAAGCCCGTCATGTCCGAGTAGGTGTAGGGCAGCGCGAGCGTCGGGCCGACGCCGTAGTCGAGCGGGTTGTCGGTGATGGCGGCGCCGGGCCGGATCACGACGGCCGCGGGCGCGTTGTGGCGGAGGATGCCCCAGACCTTCCCGTCTGCGTCGATGCCGATCCCGCGGTTGGGCCCGGTGGGGATGCGGTGGAAGCTCGCCGGATTGTTCGCGTCGATCCGCACGATGCTGTTGTTGCTCTCGCAGGCGGCCCAGACGAAACCCTCGGCGTCCGCGCCCACGCCGTTGCAGTCCGAGGGCGCGCCGACCACGCGGACCCAGCGCGAGCCGGACGGCGCCGCAGGGTCGTAGCGCTTGACGAGGCCGCCTGCCCAGCCGCCCAGCCAGATGCGCTGGTTGAAGTCGACCGTGATCCCGTAGTCGCCCGCGTCCGGGAGCGGGATGCGCCCCTTGAGCACGCCCGCGCCATCGCACTCGGTGCCTTCCGGACCCGAGGCCGTGCAGACCGGCGCCGCGCCGCACGTCGCGGAATCGGTGCAGAGGTTGGTGTCGATGAAGCCGAGGAAGCCCGTGGTCAGCGAGGCCATCCAGAGGCGGCCGCGTCCGTCGATCGCGAAGCCGTAGGTAGGCGTGGGCGCTGGGATGTCGAGCACCACCGCGCCCGTCCGGCCGTCGAGCTTGTAGATGCGGCCGTTCCAACCACCCGCCCAGACGTAGGGGATGAGCTCGCCGTCGGGCCCCTCGACGTCCTGCGCGGCGACGGCGCGGATGATCCCGCCGCTCGGAAGGTCGGTCCGCCAGAGCACGCAATCGTCCTGACCCCAGGGCAGCGACGCCGCGCCGGTCGAGGTCGTGATCACGCCGTCGCCGTTGGTGTCCGGGCAGTCCGTGCCGAGGGCGGAGATTTTCGTCACCGAGAGCCCGCCCCGGTTGCCCACGTAGACGTCGCCGACCGAGTTCACGCTCGTGCGCGAGGGATCCGTGCCGACCTGGTACCGCGCGACCTCGGTGAACGTGGTGGTGTCGACCTTCGAGACCTCGCCGCTGTTGGTGCTCGCGATCCAGATGAAGTTCGTGTTGATGCGCCGCGAGTCGAGGACGAGCGCGCCCTCCGGGTCGAGGCTCACACCCTCGCTGTTGTCCATGCCGGGCATGTAAGGGTCGTCTGTCCCCGGGCCGACGCCCTCGGCCTCGCAGCCAGGCTCGCAAGTGCCGCAGCTGTTGAGCACACCGTTGTCGATGACGCCGTCGCAGTCGTTGTCGCGCCCGTCGCAGATCTCGACGCCCGTCTCCCACGGCTCGGGGCCGCAGCGCATGGTGTCGTCGGGGCCCGTGTCGGTGCCCGAGTCCCGCCGCGTCTCCTCCATCGGCGTGCACGTGCCGTCGAGACAGATCTCACCGGAGGCGCAATCCGTCGTGGTCACGCAGGGCCGCGTCGGGGTCGGGCTCGCGCTGCAGTCGCAGGCGGCGAGCGCGAGCAGGAGCGCCGTGGGGAGGAACGAACGATGAAGCATGAGAAGCGGCTCCGAGCACGAGTGATGGACGCAGCAGCGCGCTCCGCGAGGCAAGTCATGCCGCGAGCGACGCCCGATTCGCCCAGGCTAACCGAAGCGTGCGGCGGGATCCATCGATGTGCGAGCGCGGCTCGCAGCGCGTGAGCGTTCCCGCAATCAACTGGCCCGAGGAGGACGGGAGTTCGGGGCCGCGGACTCGATGAGGTCGTCGCGACTTGGTTGCGGACTCGGACTCGGACTCCAACTCGGGTGGGCTCGGACTCGGACTCCAACTCGGGCGGGCTCGGGCTCGGAGCTTGGGCTCGGGCTCGGGCTCGGGCTCGGGCTCGGGCTCGGACTCGGACTCGGACTCGGACTCGGGCTCGGGCTCGGGCTC
>JAHBWH010000205.1 GCA_019637115.1 Myxococcales bacterium
GGCCTCGGACGCGGACGCGGACGCGGACGCGGACGCGGACGCGGACTCGGACTCGGACGCGGACGCGGACGCGGACGCGGACTCGGACGCGGACTCGGACTCGGACGCGGACTCGGACGCGGACGCGGACGCGGACGCGGACTCGGACGCGGACGCGGACGCGGACTCGGGCACGTCCGAGAACGGTTGAACTCCAGCGGGCGCCCCCTACGCTGCGCGCCCGTGAGCAGCGGCTCGAGCCTCCAAGCAGCGCAGCGCCCCGGCGCCGAGGCGGCGGCTCGTCCCGCGCGGGCGCGGCCGAGCGCGCGACGTTCGCTCGCCGCGGGGGCCCTCTTCGCGTTCGTCTGGCTCTACGCGGCGCCTCACTACCCCGAGATCAACAACCCCAACGAGAACGTGCGCCTCTACATGACGGCGGCGCTCGTCGAGGAGGGCGGGTACGAGATCAGCCGCTTCCGCGCGCGCTGGGGGTGGGTCAACGACGCCGCCTGCGTGGACCACGCCCCGCCGGAAGACGCGCCGACGACCGCGGAAGCCGCCGCGGGGACGACGCCGGGAGGCCGCGAAGCGAGCGGAGGAGTTGAGGCGCGGACGACGCTCGCCGCATGCACCGGCCGCGTCCAGGCCGGCCACCACCGCCGCTACTACAGCGTGAAGGCGCCCCTCGCGAGCTGGCTCGCGACCCCCGGCTACGCCATCGCGCGCGCGCTCCGCGGCGACGCCCCGATGCGGCGCGACGACGGCCTCTGGTGGAGCCGCCTCTTCGCGAGCGGCCTGCCGATGCTCGCGTTCCTCGTCTTCTTCTACGGCTGGCTCGGCGCCCGCGTCCGCTCCGCCTTGGTCCGCGACGCCGCCTTCGTCGCCCTCGCGTTCGGCTCGGTGCTCCTCGGCTACGCCTATTTGCTCGCGAGCCACTCGACCAGCGCGGCCGCCGCCTTCACCAGCTTCGCGCTGCTCTACGACGCTCACCGCCCCCGCGCGGGCACCTCGCGCCGGATGGGCACGCTGCTGCGGAGCGCGCTCGCCGGATTGCTCGCGACCGCGACCACCGCCCTCGAGTACCCGTGCTTCTTCGTCACGCTCGGGCTCTCGCTCTACGCGCTCGTCGCGCTCACGCGCGAGGGCTGGCGCCGCGGCCTCGCGCACCTCGCCGCGTTCGGCGTGGGCGCGCTCGGCCCGGTGCTCCTCGTCATGCACTTCCAGGCGAGCGCGTTCGGCAGCCCCTTCACCCCCGGCCACCTCTTCGTCGAGACGGAGGGTCTGCGCGCGGGCCACGAGAGCGGCTTCTTCGGCGCGGACGCCTTCCGCTGGGATGCGGCGTGGAAGCTCCTCGTCCACCCGCGGCTCGGCCTCTTCGCGACGACGCCCTTCTTCCTCTTCGCGCCCTTCGGCGTGTGGGTCGCCTGGCGCCGGCATCGGCTCGCCGCCCTCGTCGCGCTCCTCTCGCTCGCGACGACCTATCTGGTCATCTGCCTGATGAACAACTGGGAGGGCGGCTGGGTCCTCGGCCCGCGCTACCTGGTCGTCACCCTCCCCTTCGTCGCGGTGGCCGCCGCGCTGGCGCTCGACGCGCTCGCTCAGCGCCGCCGACGCCTCGCGCACGCGCTCGCGCTCGGCGGCGCGGGCGCCTCGCTCGTCGCGGGTGGATTGCCGAGCGTGCTCTACCCGCACGTGCCGCCGGAGATCGACTGGCCGCTCCCGCACCTCGCCGCGCCGCTGCTCGAGCTCGGCCTCGTGCCGCCGAACCTCGGACAGCTCGTCGCGCCGTGGGCGGGCGCGCTCACCCTGCTCCCGCTCGCCCTCCTCACGCTGGTCATGCTCGTCTGGGCGGCGCAGCGCGCCCGCGACGTGCGGCTCTGGGCCCTCAGCGCAGCCTTCGGCGTCGCGCTCGTCCTGCCGCAGACCTCGCTCGCGCCCCGGCCGACCGACGCCGCCGAGCGCGCGTTCGTCTTCGTGCGCGACCACTGGGCGCCCCCCGCCGCGCGCGCCTTCTGGCGCGTCGAATGACCGCGAGCTCGGCGGCGAACGAGCCGCCGCGCCGACGGGCGAGGAGGCGTGGCAGGACCACGACGAGCGCGGTCAGCAAGAGGCCGAGGAGCGTGAGCGCCGCCGCGATGGGCAGCTCGCTGGGGAAGAATTCGAGGCGGAGCACGTGCTCACCGGGGGGGACGCCCTCCACCTCGATGAGGCCGCTCGCGCCGCGCACGAGCACGCCGACGTCGCTCGTCCACCCCTCGGCCCAGGTCTGGTTGACGATCACGCGCGCCGGCTCGGAGCCTTCGTGGGCGACACGGAGGGTCATCGTGTTGGCCGTCCGATCGAACGAGAGCAGCCGCCCACCTGGGACGCGCGCCTGATCGACCTCGCCCTCCCAGAGCCCCCGCGCGGCCTCGAAGGTCATCCCGGTGTAGCAGCCGCGGGTGGACACCCCGCGCGCGGGGAAAGAGGCGTACGCGCCGTACTCGTGGCCGGGCGTCAGGTGGTACGGGGCCACGTGGTCTACCGGCGGAGGAGGCGCGTTCCGCCACCGATCGATGACCTCCGCGTTGCCCCAATAGAGGTGGGCGGTCATCGCGACGAGGAAGAGCGAGGAGAGGAGCTTCGGCGCGAAGGTCATCCCGCGCGCGGCGCGGGTGAGGGCGCGCATCGCGTGGTCGACGCCGAGCCCGGCGGCGAGCCCGAGGTAGAAGGTCGCGAAGACCGCGAAGCGCGCTGGGACGCGCAGCGAGCCGAACACCGGCAGGTGGTGGAGCAACGGCCAAGGGTGGTAGGCCGTCACGCGCCCCATGAGCAGCGCGAAGAAGAAGACGACCCCGACGACGACCCAGCGATGTCCGCGGCGCCACGCGACCAAGAGCCCCGCGAGCCCCGCGAGCAACGCCGTCCACCCGATGAACGTGCCGTACTCGGCCCAGACGTACTCGTGACCGGGGAAGCGGTAGTCGTACTCCTTCGACGTCAGCATCGCGATCACCTCCTCGAGCGAGAGGTGATCGGACTCGAAGGTCGGCCGCGGGTAACGGCTCATCGTCGTGAGGATCGGGACGAGGCGCCACGCCCCGAGCAAGAGCGCGAGCGGGAGCGTGAGCGCGGCGGCCTTCACGACGCGCAGCCGCTCGGCGCGGTCTCCTGCGCGCACGAGCTGCACGAGACCATCGAAGGCGAGCAAGACGCAGAAGAACGGGAAGGGATAGACCCCGCCTTCCCACAAGGTCAGCGCGAGGATGGCCGCGACGGCCGCCGCGTACCGCACGTCCTGGGCGGCCTTCCGCCACGCGAGCAGGACCCACGGCGTGAAGTAGAAGGGCAAGAAGGCGCCATGCCCCCCCGAGCCGTGCCACGCGAAGAACCCCGAGCCAGCCCAGAGGATCGCGGCCGCCACGGCCCCTCTGGGTCCGACGCCGACGAGGCGACGCGCGGCGACGTACATCCCCACCCAGCCGACGGCCGCGTGGAGCAGCAAGAAGAGCTTCACGCCCGCGACGGTCCCGAAGGGCGCGACCACCAGCCAGTAGATCGGACCAAACCCCTGCGCTTGGGGATCGCCCCAGAGCAACGTTCCCCCGCAATGCCAGGGGTTCCAGAGCGGAAACTCCCCGTAGCGGACGACCCCGACGTAGACGGCCTCCCACTGGTGTTGGAACTGCTGCCAATCGCCGTGGCCGGTCTCGGCCCAGCGGTAGAGCATCGGCGCCCAATAGAGCGCCGCTACGCCGAGCGCCGCGACCGCGAGGGCAACCTTGCGCCGGAGCGACATCGGCGCCTCACGACCGACGCGCCGCGCGGAGCGGCGCGCCGTATCGGCGCCCGAGCTCGGCGAGCTCGACCCCAGCGCGGATCGCGTCGCGGACGCCGACCTTCGAGCCGGGCACGTCGGTCCACACCCGCAGCGGCACCTCCACGACCTTCCGTGCGGGCTCGAGCCCCTCGCCCTGCCAGGCGCCGACGAGACGCATGAGCAGCTCCACGTCGAAGATCCATCGAGACTGGAACCTCGCCTCGAAGGCTGCGCGCAAGGTCGGCGTGCTGCGCAGGACCTTCGCCCCGCACTGCGTGTCGTAGACCGGGAGGCCGAGCATCAGGCTCACGACGGTCGCGAACGCGCGGCCGTAGACGTGACGGTGGAAGCGGCGCTCGACCTCGCGGCCGAGGAGCTTGACCCGCGAGCCGAGCACGACGTCGACGTCGGGCTCGCGATCGAGGACCTCGATGAAGGCGGGGAGCTCGGAGAAGGGCGTGGCGAGGTCGGCGTCCCAATATCCGACCAGCGAGTCCCCGGCCGCGATCGAGGCGAGCACCCCCTGGCGCACCGCCTCGGCCTTCCCGCCGTTCTGCTCGAGCGCGAGCACCCGGATTCGATCGCTCGCGCGCGCGCGGAGGGCCTCGAGCACCTGGCGGGTCCCGTCGCGCGACCCGTCGTCGACGAAGCAGAGGTCGAGCCGAGGGTGCGCCTCGAGCGCCTCCAGGAACGCCTCGGGGCGGAGCCGTCGCTCCTCGTCGTAGCAGGGCACCACCAAGGTGACGCGGGGACGGACCATCGCGGGGCTCTTAGCAGGGTTGCCCGCTCTCCGACACCCCCGAGCCGGCAGATCCGCGGCGCGCTCTGGCGGCGCGCCGCGGGGCTGCTATCGCTCGCGGATGGATCTGCGGGAGCGACGCGCGGGGGGCACACGCGAGGCCACGCGAAGGCACCCCTGGGAGGAGCGGCGCGCCGCGTTCTTCGGGGCCCGGCTCGCGTCGCTCTCACTGCCGCGCGAGGCGCGATGGCTCGATGCCGGCGCGGGCGACGGGTGGCTCGCGACGACGATGCGCCGCCGCGTGCTCCCGGAGGCCACGCTGACCTGCTGGGACGCACACTACGACGACGCCGACATCGAGGAGCTCTCGGCGTCCGGCGAGGCCACGTTCGTACGGGATCGACCCGACGGCCCCTTCGACCTCGTGACCGCGCTCGACGTCCTCGAGCACGTCGAGGACGACGGCCCCTTCCTCGCGGAGCTCTTCGCTCGCATCCGACCGGGCGGCACCCTCCTGATCAGCGTTCCCGCGTGGCCGATGCTCTACGGCCCGCACGACGGAAGCCTGGCTCACTACCGCCGCTATCGTCCCGCGGACGCGCGGCGACTGGTCGAAGGAGCGGGGTTCGTCCCGCGCCGCCAAGGGGGGTTGTTCCACTCGCTGCTGCCCGTCCGGGTCGCGCAGCGCCTCGTCTCGAGGCACGACGCGGAGCATCACCCGGACGCGCCCGCCAGCGACGCGCCGCCCCTCCACTGGTCGGCGCCCGAGGCAGCCACGGCCGTGGTGCTCGGGGCGCTCGCGCTCGACAACGCGCTCTCCGCGGCCGCGAGCCGGCTCGGGCTCGAGCTTCCCGGCCTGACGTGGTGGGCCGTGTGCGCGCGGCCCTGATCACGTAAGGTCCGCGCGTTCGATGGGCGATGCCGACCACCCCGAGCCCCCGAGAGCTCCGCTGCCACCCGTCGCGCGTCGCGCGTCCGCGCGGCCTGGGGGGCCCGCGTGGGGCGCGCTCGCCTCGGCCCTCATCGCCGCCGCGCTCGTGCTCGGCGCCGCAGCGCTCACCGACCACCTCCTGCTCGGGTACGGCCTGAGCGTCGAGTGGTGGGCCGCGATCGACGGCGAGCACCGCCACGTCGCGACCACCCTCGAGCGCCGGCCGCAGCTCCCGAACGAACGTCGCGCGCTCGCGCGCTACGTGCAGGGGTGGAACTTCGCGCGCGACGGCGTGCCCGCAGAGCTCTTCGGCTTCCGAGCGCACGTCCGCGCCGATCTCGAGGTCCCCGCGGGTGGGCGCACCTTGCACGTCGACGCGCGGCCACACGGTCGGATCGTCGTCGACGGCGCCCCGTTCACGAACGGCAGCGCCATCACCGCGGGACGCCACGAGGTGGAGGTGATCTGGGAGGGCCACTTCCGGCAACCAGGCCCTCAGCTCACGTGGCGCTTCTGCCGCGGCGAGGTCGCGCAAGCGTCGCGCTCACAGTTCTGCGAGCCCATCCCGAGAGGTGCCTTCGTCGCGCCCCGCGGTGATGGCGGCACCAACGGTCGAGGGACGCTCTGGGCCTTGGCCGCCCTGCTCGCGCTCGCGCTCGGCGCCGTCGCTTGGCGTGCGGCGACGGCGTCGGCCGCGCTGCGCGGAAAGCTGGTGGCCGGGACGCTCCTCTTCGCCATCCTCGGCGCAGGGCTCGGTCTCCGGCTCGTCGACTACGACGTGATGCCCGACTTCCGCGAGAACGGCGACGAGCTCTTCGCGATGTGGAATGGCTGGCAGCTCCTCGAGGACGGCCGCACTCGGGGCTGGTCGCTCTGGCCGAACGTGTACGACGCGCGCGTCGCGCGTGAGCCGCTCTCGTACTTCGGGATGGATTGGACCGTCATCCAGCCCTACTTCGAGCACCCCCCGCTCCTGCACGTGCTCGTCGGGGCCGCGACCCACCTCGGCGGCGCCGAGCACTACGCGCACACGAAGCTCACGCACGCGCGCCTCGTCCCGATTCTGCTCTTCATCCCGACCCTGCTCTTGCTCTTCGGGGTCGCGCGCCGCGTCGACCCCCGCGGCGCCGGGCCTTGGCTCGCGTGCCTGCTCTACGCGGTCACGCCGACCATCGCGCTGCAGACGAGGGTCGTGAAGGAGGAGGCGCTCCTCGGGCCGCTGGGTCTCGCCGCCGTCTACGCCTACCTACGCTATCGCGACTCGAGGCGCGCGAGGACGCTGATCGTCGCCGGGCTGTGCGCAGGGCTCGCCACTTGGGCGAAGATCACCGGCTTCGCCTTCGTGCCCGCGATCGTCCTGCTGGCGCTCGCGGACAAGGACTGGCGTGGCGCGGTGATCCTCGGCGGGGTCGGTCTGCTGACGAGCCTCGGGTTGCTCCTCTACGGCGCGGTCATCGACTGGGACGCCTTCGTCTTCGCGCAGCGCCACCAGGGCACCCGCCCGCTGCACTTCAACATCTTCCTGCGCTGGTTCGACGTCACGCTGATCAACCACAGCGTGATCGGCCGCGGCTGGATCTTGCTGCTCTGGATCGGCACGGTCGCGTCGCACGCGCGGCGCCGCCTCGAGGCTTCGGTGGTCGTCGTCGCGCCCCTGGTCTTCTACATGGCGGCGATCAGCATCGGCACCGGGTCGTGGACCTTCGGGTGGTACGCCGTCCCGCTCTTCCCTTGGCTGTGCATCGGCGCGGGGCGATTCCTCGCCGATCTCTGGGAGCGGCCCGACTTGCTCGGGGGCGTGCTCGCGGCGGTCTTCCTCGGTCTCTACTCGGCGAACTTCGTCTTCGAGCCCAACTACATGAAACGTCCCGAGAATTGGCCGCACCTTCGCGCCATCATCGCGGCGACGGTCACGCTCCTCTTCGCGCCTTACGCGCTCGTGCAGGCCCTCCGCGGTCCCTTCACCGAGCGGCTCGCCCGCGGCGCCCTCGTCGCGCTGCTCGCGGGTTTCGTCGTGCTCAGCGCGCGCTTCGTCGTGAGCTACGAGACGTTCTTCGACACCTACAAGGACTTCGACCGCGACGTGTACTTCGATCGGTGAAGCTCCACGTGGCGGCCTCTCTTTTCGGGGTCTCTCGAGACCCCGCTCCACTGGGCCAGCCGAGCGTCGATGCTCTCGCCCCTCGTGGGTGAACCACGACCGCGAGGGACGGGGCTCCGCAAGGTAGGTCAGCGCACCCGGAGCTCGACCAGGCCGCCGCCGGCCCCGCGGTGGGAGCGAACCTCGAAGCGGATTCGATCGACCATCGGAGCGTCGAAGCGGTGGCGCCAGCGCTCCCCGGGCTCGAGTCGCCCCTGGACCTCCTCGACCGTCTCGCCACCTGCGAGGAGCCGGAGCACGAACGTCTCGGTCGAGCGCGGCGCATGATCGAGCCCGACGCTGTTCACGAGCTCGATCTGCGAGACGCCTCGGGGGGGGAGCAGCGCCACCTCGAGCCACCCTCCCTCTCCGGGTGGGTACCACGCGGTCGTCGTGAGGCCGTCGATGGCGCGCTCCGCACCAAACGTCGGATCGCCGCCGAGGAAGCCGCTCGCGCTCGCGACGAGGCGTGGCCTCGGCCACGCGACGTACGCGGCGAGCCCCACGAGCCCGAGACAGACCGCGGCCGTGGTCAGCCGTCGCGCTCGCCGCCCCCGCCCCACGAGGGCAGGATCACGCGCCTCCGCGTGCTCGACGAGGGCGCGTTGTGCCGCCGTGAGCTCCTCGAGCGCCTCCGCGCCCCACCTCTCACGAAGGGCGCGGAACGCGCGAGCATCCAACGCGTCCTGCGCGCTGGCGAGCCCCGCGGGGACCGCGCTCACCTCGCGCGCGAGCCACCGGAGCTGCGCGCCCACGCTCATCCCGCGACGCGCTCGCGCGAGCCAGAGCGCGAGCAGGCCGAGCCAGAGCGCGAGCGCCGCGAGGGAGACGCCCCCCGCGGTGCGCTGGAGCCCGGTCGGAGACCACGCGACACGCAGCGCGTGCTCGCCGGCCGGCGAGCGCACGACCATGCGGCCGAAATGATCCCACGCGAGCGGCGTGGGCGTGCCGTTCAGCTCCGCCGCCCACCCGAGCCAGATGTGCTGGGCGACGGTCACGGAGCATCCTGCGGCAGAGCGGAGCGTCAGCTCGTAGCGCCGAGGCGCGAGCGAGACCTCCTCGACCTCGCACCCTGCGCTCTCGTAGGGGGCCCGCGCACGAGGGGGTACATCGATGACGGCGCGGGGGAAGTACTCCCCGTAGTCGAAGAGCATGAGCTCCCTCGACGCCCGCGCGACGTAGTCCTCGTGTCCGGCCGGGAAGTCGACGGCCCCGGGGTGATGGAGGTGCGGCAGCGCGAGCACGAGCGAGAGCGCACCGAGCACCAACCCGGCGAGCTCGCGTCGTCCGGGTGAGAGCCAAGCGGTCGCGCGCGCTGCGACGCACACGAAGAAGAAAGTCGCGAGCCCGAGGAACCGGTAGGGAAAGAGGATCTGTCCGACCAGCGGCACCACCTCGTATACGGGCTCCGCGAGCGGCGTCGTCATGAAGAGCGCGACGAGCCCGCCCGACGCGAGCCCGAAGGTCAGGCCGCGACGCGGCGTCGCGCGATCTCGCGACGTCCAGAGCGCGACGCCGGCGAGCGCTGGCAGAAACGCTCCGAGCGTGAGGCGCCGGTGCGCCGCGAGGCGCGCCTCCGGGGTCGGATCGAGGAGGTCGCCGAGGTCGAGCGCCGACGCCATCAACTTGTCGATCGAGAAGAATTCGTCGATGCGCACGCTCGACTTCTCGCCGAGGGCGGGAATCCAGTAGATCGCGGCGAGCCCGACGCCGAGCGTGGACGCGAGCACGACGAGCCCATCGCCCCGGTGCCAGGCCGCGTGCCCTAGCCGGTGGTGGAGGGCGCGCGCCGAGAAGAGGACCGAGAACGCGAGCGCGAAGAGCAGCGCCGAGAAGGCGTGCGCGGGCACGAGCAGCCCCCACGCGAGCGCGAGCGCGAGGAACGAGCCGAGGCGACGACCTTCGCGCAGGGCCAGATAGTGGTAGAGGACGACCGGGAAGAGCAGGTTGGCCCACCCCTCCGCGAAGTCCCCACGGTGGTAGAAATTCGAGACGGTGTAGGGCGCCGTCAGCATCAGGACGGCGGCGAGCGCGCCCGCGCCCTCGCCCCAGAGCCGTCGCCCGAGCGCCATCGCGTGCAGCCCGCCGACGAGGAGCATGACGATCAGCGCGAGCTTGGTGGCCGTGAAGGGGTCCGCGCCGAGCGCGCGAAAGGGCAACGCCACGAAGAGCGAGCCTGGGTTGAAGAAGTTGAAGAGGGGGTAGCCGTGGCCACCCGCGAGCTCGGGGATCCACCGGGGTAGCGGATCGAAGATGCTGAAGTGGGCGTGGAGGAGCTCGAGACGACCCGGGTACCGATCGACCTCGTCGTTGCCGTACCAGTCGCTCAGCCAGAACGGGCGCACGAACGCACCGACGGTGACGAAGACGAGCGCGATGGACGCGAGGCGCGCGGAGAGCGGCCCCAGCGAGGGCGACGGGCGGTCGAACGCCAGCTCATGGTCGCGCGTCACGGTCATCGGTGCCGACGTCGGCCGGGTGTAGCAGCCGAACGGGTCATCGCCATGCACGCCCCGAAGCGCCCCCTCCACGAAGCACCGCCTCGTGCGTTTGCGTCCGCCCCCTTTCTACGCGAGGCTCCGCGCCGCTCGCGCCATGCCGGCCCGCATCTCGCCGCTCGCACTCGTGCTCACCGTCGTCGGGGTCTCCTACGTCACCCTCTTCGCGGCGAACCCCATGCCCGTGAACGTGCACGGCGACGGCTATTACACGTACCTCTGGGCGCGCACGATCGTCTTCGACGGGGACTTCGACTTCCACGAGGACTACCGGATCTGCCCCGACATCTGGGATCTCGCGAACGCACCGATCGCCGACGACATCAACTATTGGAACATGGGGCCGGCGCTCTTCTGGATCCCTACCCTCGCGTACGACCGCTTCACGGGCCACCCTTCCCTCTCGGCGGGATCGGCGTGGGAGCGGAACGCGTGCATCGGCCCCGTCGCCGAGCGCGCGGTCATGGGCTCGATCCTGGCCGGCATCCTCACCGCCGTGCTCGGCTTCTTCGGCGCGAGGCGCTTCGCGGGCCCCTGGCCCGCGGCCTTCGGCGCGATCGGCGGCGCGCTGCTCACCTCGCTCACCTACTACGCGACGAGCTTGCTCTCGTACGGCCACGCCGCGTCCTCGTTCGGTTGCGGCCTCTTCTTCATCACGTGGGACCGGTGGCGACGAAGCCCCGCGAGCCCCCGCGCTTGGCTCCTGATGGGCGCCGCCCTCGGGCTCGCGATGCTGATGCGCTCGCAGAACGCCATCCTGGCGGTGCTCCCCTTCGCGACCTGGTGCGTCGAGGCGTGGCGACGGATCCGCGAAGGAGAGCGACCGCTCCGCGGCCTGACGCTCCACGCCGCGGCGGGCGTCGGCTTCCTCGTCGCGCTGCTCGTCGTCTTCTCGCCGCAGATGGTCTATCTGCACCACGCGACGGGCAGCCTCTTCGGTGTCTCGCAGGGCGAGCATTACATGCGCTGGGGCTCCCCCCGCATCGCAAACGCCCTCTTCTCGACCGGCGGCGGCCTCTTCACGTGGACGCCCATCACGTACGTCGCCTTCGCGGGCTGGCTCCTCATGCTGCGATGGCGCTTCACGCGCGCGCTCGGGGTCGCGCTGCTCGTGATCTTCGCGCTCGACACCTACGTGGTCGCGTCCGTCTACGATTGGTGGGGATCCGTCGGCTTCCCGGCCCGCCGCTTCGACATGCTCATCGTGCCGACGATGTACGGGCTCGCCGCGGTCGGCGTCGCGCTCCGCCGCCTGACCGCCCGAACGCGCGGCGGCGGCCTCGTGGTCGCGGCGACGGTCCTGCTGCTGGCCCTGACGCCGTGGAACTTCGGGCTCGTCACGGCGATCGCGAAGGCCGTACGAATCGACCAGGCCAAGCCCGCGCCGACCCATTGGGGCGCGGTCTTCCGCGAGATGACCGAGCCGACGTGGAAGAGCGTAGGCAACCCCCTCGCGTGGCCCGCGTCCATCCCCTTCGCGCTCCGCCATGGCGTCCACCCGCGCCAATGGGACGTCCTCGGCTCCCAAGAGCTCTTCTATCACGACCACCAGACCCTCGACCGACGCCAATACGAGTCCACCCTGGAGCTCGCCCTCCCCGGCAACGAGCTCTACCTCGCGGGCACCTTCCAGCGCGAGCTCGTGAACCTGCGTGGGCACGACGTGCGCGTCGCCGGGCGCGGGACCGCGCGTTTCCTCTTGCCGCTCCACTGGCCCGAGCTCGGGGCGGTGCGGCTCACGGTGTCCCCCGCCACCGAAGGCGACACGCCGCTCGTTCGCTGCAACTTCAACGGCGTCTTCTGCGGTCAAGTGCGGGTCGGCCGCGATCGCGACGCCCTCCGCTTCGACATCCCGCCGGGCGTCGCGCTCCACGGCACGAACGAGCTGCGCCTGAGCCTCGAGGCGCCGGTCGGCTTTGGACGGGTGGAGCTGCTCGACCCCGATCCCCCTCCCTCCGTGCGGCAACGCGAGCGGAACGAGGCGCTCCTGCGGGCGCGCCGGGGGCAGGCGCCTCCGGAGGCCGATGAGGCGGAGTGAAGCCGGGGAGAGCCCGGCCCGCCCGGATCGGCGGTTGGTGGTCGACGCGCGGCGAGAACGTGGCGAGCGTGGCCCGCATGGCTACCATGCGACGTTCATGCGACGTGTGTGGAGGCGAGCGCGAGGGCGCTGGCTCACCCCTCTGGGGGAGCAGCTCGCCGTCGGCGTGATCGTCGCCCTGCTCTCGGCCTTCGCCGACGCGATCGTGATTCGCGTCCGGCTGCGCGACGATCCCCCGCCGTGGGGGCGCCTCGCCGAGGCGACCTGGCACCTCGTCGCGCAGAGCGCGCCGATCGGGCTCGTCGTCGGCGCGCTGGTGGGCGCGACGCTCGTGCTGGCGCGCGAGAGCCCCTGGCTCGACCCCGCGCGGCGCGCCCTCGCGGCGCGGCGGTGGGTGACGCCGGATCCCGCGGCCTTCGCGACGACCCTCGCCCTGCCGATGGTGGCGGCCGGCCTCGCACTCGGCGCGCGACAGGCGCAGCTCACCTTCACGTCCCGCCTGCACGACCCCGGCCTCATCGCCTGGGCCGTGGGGCTCTCGGCGGTCGGCCTGGTCGTCGCGAGCGTGGTCACCTTCGCCGGGCTCCACCTGGTGCTGCGCGTCGTCGCCGCGCGGATGGGTGGCTTCGCCACCCCGCTCGGCGCGGCGCTCCTGCTGCTCGGTGCCTGCGCGGGGGCCGCGCCGCTCGCCCTCGACGCCGCCTGGAGCTTCCTCCTCGGCGTCGACGTCGTCTCCTACGCGTGGCTCCCCGGCCTCGCGCTCGCGTACGCCCTCGTCGCCCTCCTCGTGCGCTTCGCGATCCGCGACCGAGCCCGACGCTGGCTCGCGCTCGCGCTCGTCCCTCTCACGCTCGCCGCCCTGCTCCACTCGGCGTTCACCTACGGGGACCGCGGCCGCGTCCGCGATCTCGTGGAGCAGCGGAGCGCCACCGGGCAGCGGCTCGTGCGCTTCTACCAGGGGGTGACCGATCGCGACGGGGACGGTCACTCCTTCGCGTTCGGCGGCGAAGACTGCGACGACACCAACCCGACCATCTATCCGGGCGCCCCCGATCCAGAGGGCGACGGCATCGACTCCGATTGCTTCGACGGCGACGGAACGCGAAGCCTGGAGGGCTTCCTCGGCGATGGCCGCTTCCGCCCCGCGCCGCCCGAGCTCCACCGCAAGAACCTCCTCTTCGTCCTCGTCGACGCCCTCCGCCCCGACCACCTCGGCTCGAGCGGCTACGCCCGGCCGACCTCGCCCCACCTCGACGCCTTCGCCGAGCGCGCCGTGGTCTTCACGAACGCGCGGGCGACCTCGTCGCGCTCGGTGCGATCGATCCCGTCGATGATGAGCGGGCTCTACGCCTCCCAGCTCCGCTACGGGAGCGAGTACCTCTTCCCCGGGATCCGCGAGGAGAACGAGCTGCTCCCCGAGGTCCTCGCCGAGGCGGGCTACCGCACCTCCGCGAGCTTCGGCACGGACTACTTCACCCCCGTGCACGGGTTCTTCCAAGGCATCGAGGAGGTCGTCCAGCTCGATGGACGCGGGCCCCGGCACCTCCCGGTCGATCGCGCGCTCGACATGCTCGACGCGCGCGCCGAAGGCGACGATCCCTTCTTCCTCTGGGTCTACCTCTTCAACGTCCACCTCCCCTACCTGCACGACCGCCACCCCTCCGCCTTCGGCCTCGAGCCGGTGGACGCCTACGACACCGAGATCCAGCTCGCGGACGCGGAGCTCGGCCGCCTCTTCGCCGAGCTCGAGCGGCGTGGCCTCTCGGAGGACACCGTCGTCGTGCTGGTCTCCGATCACGGCGAGGCGTTCGGCGAGCACAACAACCAGGGGCATAGCTTCACGCTCTACGAAGAAGAGATCCGCTCGGTGCTGATGATCGCCGCGCCCGGCGTCGAGCCGCGCCGCGTGCACGAGCCCGTCTCGCTCCTCGACGTCGCGCCCACCGTGCGCAACCTGCTCGGGCTCACGGCCCCGACGCGCGTCGCGGGCCGCAGCCTCGTGCCGTTGATGCTCGATCGCGAAGACGACCTCGAGAGCTGGCGCGACCGCCCCCTCTTCGCGGAGCTGTTACCCGACGGGCTCTTCCCCTTCGACCAGAAGGCCGTCATCCGTCGCGACCGCAAGCTCATCTGGTGGGTCCGAGAGGGTCGCCGCG
>JAHBWH010000206.1 GCA_019637115.1 Myxococcales bacterium
GAGCGGCGGCTGGGGGCGTCCCCCCCCGCCACGAACGACGACGCCACCCGACGCAATGCGTCGAGCGGCGTCGCGGCCTTCCGGCCCTTCGACGGAGTGCTCCGTGGGGGGCGTCGCCCCTCAGCTCGGTTGGCTCGAGCGCGGCGCGCGGAGGTCGAGCTTGATGACGACCCGGTCGCGGATGAGGTCGTCGGCGCGACCCGGGTAGACCATGCCGAACTGCTGGCGGTCGATGCTGAACTCGGCGCGGGCGCGGACCTCGCCGGGCTCGACGGTGACGGTCGCCGGGAAGGAGATGGTCTGCGTCCGGCCGTGCATCGTGAGTCGGCCGGTGAGCGTGTGCGTCGCGTTGCCGTCGCCCCCGACGCGGATCGCGGTCGACTCGAAGCGGGCCTCCGGGAACTCCTCGACGCCGAAGAAGTCGCCGCTCTTCAGGTGGGTCGTGAGGTCGTCGTTGTCGCTGAACAGGGAGTCCGTCTGGATCGTGACGTTGATCGCGCTGCGCTCGGGCGCCGCGGGGTCGAAGTCGATGGTGCCGCTGAACTGGCGGAAGCCCCCGTCGTGGCTTCCCGTGACCTTGGAGCCGACCCAGGCGATGGTCGTGTGTTCAGGGGAGAGGGTGAGCGCCTCTCGCGCGCTCGCCGTCTCCGTGGTGGTGGTCGCGGGGGTCTCGTCGACGACGGTGGCCGCCGGGACGGAGTCGGCGGGGTCTTCGCACGCGACGAGGGAGAGGGATCCGAGGGTCAGGGCAGTGAGGGTGATGGTTCGCATGGTGTGTGGGTGCCTCCGCGGGCTGATTTGGGACCCGGAGGAACGATTGGGAAGTGTGTGGATGGTTCGTTGCGTGAAAGCGTTCAATGCAGTCCCTTGCCCCTGCCCTTGCCCGTCAAGGGATGACCGCAGTCCCCTGCCCCTGCCCCTGCCCTTGCCCTTGCCCGTCAAGGGATGACCGCAGTCCCCTGCCCCTGCCCGTGAAGGACCGCAGTCCCCGTGCCCGCCTGTTTGTGCCCGTCTTGCCCGTGAAGGGACGGTCCCCTGCCCCTGCCCTCGCCAGTGAAGAGCACCTCTCAGCTGCACGTAAAACCAGTTGAACGGGGGCATGGGCATGGGCATGGGCAGGGGCAGGGGACCTCGGCTCACTGTTGGCGGCGCTCGGACTTCGTCCGAGCTCTCGACGTCGAGTAGACTCCGCGCATGCCGAGCGTGAAGTGGGTCTTGCCGCAGGGCCGACCCAAGGTGTTCCCCGTCTACAAGAAGATCACGAGCCTCGGGCGTGGCGCAGCCAACGACGTCGTCCTCGAGGACCGCGCGCTCGCAGAGCACCACGCGCAGATCGTCTTCGACGGCCGCGACTTCACGGTGCAGGAGGTCGACGGCAGCGTCGCCATCAACGGCAAGAAGAAGCGGAAGGCCAAGATCTTCCACAACGACCGCCTCACGCTCGGTGACGTCGTCGACGTCGTCTTCAGCGTCTACGACGAGTCCGTCGAGCAGACCGCCGAGGACGAGGCCGCCGCCGCGGGGGCCGAGCTCGCGGGGATGCTGCGCCTCAGCGAGTTCAACCGGCGCCTCCTCGAGATCCGCTCGGTCCCCGAGCAGATCGACGCGCTCCTCGACGCCGTCATCGAGGCCACCGACGCCGCGAAGGGCTTCATCGTCTTGCTCCAAGATGGAGAGCCGCGCGTCGCGTCCGCGCGCAACGTCGACCGCACCGACATCCCCGACGCCGTCCGCCACCTCTCCGACTCGATTGTCCACCAGGTGGCGACGACGCGGAAGCCGCTGATCGTGAGCGACGCGCTCAACGACACGCTCTTCCGCGGCAGCGAGAGCGTGATGAACCTGAAGCTCTGCTCGGTGATGTGCGCGCCGCTCATGGCGCAGGGGCAGTTGCTCGGGCTCATCTACGTCGGCAACGACAACGTCGTCTCGCTCTTCGAGCAGCGCTCGCTCGAGCTCCTGACGATCTTCGCGGGGCAGGCGTCGCTCATCCTCCAGAACGCGCTCCTCCTCGACCAGCTCAGCCTCGACAAGAAGCGCGTCGAGACGGAGCTCGACGCCAAGCGCTTCGGCGACATCATCGGCAGCTGCGAGTCGCTCGTCGAGGTGATGAACCGCGTCGAGAAGGTCGCGAACACCGACGTCAGCGTCCTCATCACGGGGGAGACGGGCACGGGCAAGGAGCTCATCGCGCGCGAGGTCCACCGCCTCTCGCGCCGCAAGGACGGCCCCTTCGTCGTCGTGAACTGCGGCGCCATCCCCGAGAACCTGATGGAGTCGGAGCTCTTCGGGCACGTCCGCGGCGCCTTCACCGGCGCGGTCGCGACGCGCGTCGGCAAGTTCCAGCAGGCGGACGGCGGCACGCTCTTCCTCGACGAGATCGGCGAGATGCCCGTCGCGCTTCAGGTGAAGCTGCTGCGCGCGCTCCAAGAGCGCGTCGTCACCAAGGTCGGCAGCGGCGAGGTCGAGCGCATCGACATCCGCGTGCTCGCGGCGACCAACCGCGACCTCGAGGCCGAGATCCAGAAGCAGGCGTTCCGAGAGGACCTCTACTACCGCCTGAACGTGGTCAACCTGCACCTGCCGCCGCTCCGCGCGCGGGGAGACGACGTGCTCGTGATCGCGAAGTTCCTGCTCGGGAAGTTCGCCAAGGAGTACGACTCGAAGGTCAAGGGCTTCACGCCGGGCGCGCTGACGGCGATGCGCAACTACGAGTGGCCGGGGAACATCCGGCAGCTCGAGAACCGCATCAAGAAGGCGCTCGTGCTCGCGGACAAGACGCTCATCGGGCCCGAGGACCTCGACCTCTCCCCGGCGTCCGAGCCGAGCGGAGACGCGATCGTGCCCCTCACGGAGGCCCGCGAGGAGTTCACCCGGCGCTACATCCTCGAGATCCTCGAGCGCAACGGCGGCAACCGCACCCAGACCGCGCGCGACCTCGGGGTCGACCCGCGCACCATCTTCCGATACCTGGAGCGGGAGCCCGACGCGCCGAGCCCGGCCGGCACGTCCGGGTCGAGCGCCTGAGTCACATTCACCGTCCCCCCGGACATCGATGTCATGGTGCCCGCGTGGCCGCTCCTCGGCGCCTGGGCCACGATGGGAGAATCGTGAGGAGTTACCGAGACCCGGACGATCGCATGCCCCGAGGCACACCGCTTGCTCTGCATGGCTCGGTGCGCTGCGCGGCCGTCTTCGCGAGCGCCTTCCTCATGAGCTGCCTCGTCACGGACACCATCCAGCTCCCCGAAGAGCGGAACTTCCCGCCCTCGGTCATCAGCCCCGACGACGCGCGGCTCGAGGGGACCTCGTTCGATCAGATCGTCGTCTTCGACGTCGCCGACGAAGAGGTCGAGCTCGTCCTCCCGGTCATCGTCCGCGACCCCAACCTGGACCAGACCCTCGAGTACCAGCTCTGGCTCGACTTCACGGGCAACAACGTCAACGCGCTCGTCAGCGACGGCACCCTGAGCCCCGTCGGCGCGTTCGAACGCTCGACCACGATGCGCATCCCAGCCACGCGCCTCGTGCCCGCGCCCAGCTGCCACCGCGTCGAGCTGCTCGTCACGGGCGCCTTCGATCGCGGCACGCGCTTCCGCGATCCCGTCGAGCCAGGCGACCTCTCGCAGACGGTCTGGTGGGTGCGCGTCATCGACAGCATCAACAACCCGGGCGGCAACGCCATCGACCTGAGCTCGTGCCCATGAGCGCGGTGCGATCGAGCCTGCTGATGCTCGCCGCGCTCGCCTTCGGCGCGTGTGGCTTCAGCGACGTCGTGGGCACGGGCCTCGTCAACGAGTGCACGAGCGACGAGGCGTGCAGCTCGGGCCGCTGCGATCCCGACGAGGGCTTCTGCATCAGCGCCCGCAGCGAGGCGGTCGAGGTCGTGCTCGAGGTCGTCCCCCCGGTCGAGCTCTCGGACGTGCCCGTGCCGAGCTGGTCCGTCCCGCCCGAGATCTTCGACGGTGAGGCCGAGCGCGTGCTGCGGCAGCCCACGCACGTCGACCTCGTCGGCACGATCCGCTGGCGAGGGATGCGCGTCCCGGCGGAGCTCGTGTTCACGCGGCCGGGCCTCGAGGGGCGGAGCGTCGTGCGCGTGCGCGCGAGCACCTTCGCCGAGCCGATGCTCGTGGCCGACCAGCAGGTCGACTTCCGCGTCCGCCTCGGCACCGACCGCGACTACGACCTCGAGGTGCGCCCGAGCGCCGAGCCCGTCCCCGGGACCGACCTGCCCTGGTCGCGGAAGCTCCCGCCGATGCGCGTCCGCGGGATCTCGACCCCGATGGCGAGCCCGCTGAACCCGACGAACTACGTCTGGCCCTTCGAGCTGATGTACCCCGACGACCTCGACGAGCCTTGCGTCACGGGGCGCCCGAGCGGGTGCACGCTGAGCGGCGCCGTCGTCAGCCTCGTCACTGACGTCGAGCGCATCGAGCCGGGCCTCCAGGTTCAAGCGATCGAGGTCGACTCCGGCCTGGTCGTCTCGTCGACCGCGCTCACCGACGAGGAGGGCGCCTTCACGATGATCGTCGCGCCGAGCGCGGGGCGCTACGTGCTTCGCGTCACCGGCGGGACGAGCCGGCCGCTCTTCCCGACCGTCACCGTCGACCCGTCCTTCTTCCTCGGCAGCGCGCGCATCCGCGTGCCGAGCCCGCGACAGGTGAGCTACCGCGCGAGCGTCGAGACGACGAGCGGCCAGCGCCTCCCGCGAGCGGTCGTGACCTTCGTCTCGAGGGACGTCTTCGACGCCGAGACCGGCTTGGCCGGGACCTTCCGCGCCACCGCGGAGACCGACGCCACGGGCGAGGTGCTGCTCGATCTCCTCGCGGGCACCTACGAGGCCGTGGTCACGCCGGCCGATGGCGCGCACGCGGTCGTCGCGCTCGACGGCCTGCGCATCCAACCGCCGGTGACCGGCGGCGTCCTGCAGGGACAGCTCTTCGTCGTACCCGAGCGCGCCCGCTTCGGCGGCTCCCTCTTCACGCCGAGCGGCGAGCCCGTGGTGGGCCTCACCGTCGAGGCGGTGGCGCTCGGCGCCGCGGCGGACCCAGGCGAGCTCGGCAGCGTCGCGCGCCACAACCGCTCGACTGAGGCGCTCCTCGACGAGACCGGGCGCTTCGAGCTCCGGCTCGACGTCGGCACCTACGACGTCTTCATCAAGCCTCCGCCCGAGTCGCGCTACCCGTGGCTCGTCGCTCCTGCTCGGCAGATCGGCTCGACCGACCTGGTGCTCGCGGATCGTTTCGACCTCGAGGCGCCGCGGCCGCTGCGTGGCGAGGTGGTCACGCCCGAGGGCGCGCCGCTCGCCAACGCCGAGGTCCGCGCCTTCGGGCGCGCGGCGGGGACGGGCCGTTACCTCGAGCTCGGCCGCGCGCGCACCGACGCCGAGGGCCGCTACCTGCTGCTCCTCCCGACGCGCGTCACGCGCTGAGCTGGCTGGTCGCGCGGCGGGTTGCCCGTCGTGGGTGCCGAGATGGCAGGTCGCGAGCGGGTCGCGGAAGCTCGCGAGCTCGGCGCCTCTGGTTCGCGGAAGCTCGCGAGCTGCGGCGCCTCTGGGCCGCGGAAGCTCGCGAGCTGCGGCGCCTCTGGTGCGCGGCAGCTCGCGAGCCTGAGCTCCGGCAGGGCGCGAAAATCCGCGGCGCCGCGGCGCTCTGCTCTACCCTCGTCGCGTGCGACCCCTCGGCCTGCGGCTCCAGCTCGTGCTCGCGCTCAGCGTGGCGTTCGTCGTCGCGTTCGCGCTCCTCGGGGTCGCCGCGGTGCAGCTCGGCGAGCGCGGACGGATCGACGCGCGGGTGGACGGCGCGCGCGCAACGGCGTCTGCGCTCGCGCGCGCGCTCGAGCGCGACGACTCGGGCGGCGCGTTCCAAGCGTTGGCGGAGGCGGTGCTCGGCCAGGGCAGCGTTCGGGGGGTCGAGCTCGTCCGCGCGACCTCGCGCGAGCCGTGGACGCGCGGCGTCACGGGCGTGGGCTTGCGAGTCGAGGCGCACGGAGAGGCGGGCACCGTGCGCCTCTGGCTCCGCGCGCCGGGTGAGGAGCTCCCGACCCGCTCGAATTTGCTGTTGCTCTATGTGGTCTTCACGGGCTGCGTGATCCTCTTGCTCACCTACCTCGTGCTGACCTTCTTGATGGTGCGACCGATCGAGGCGGTGACCCGCGCGTCCGAGCGCGTCGCGGCGGGGAACCTCTCGGTGAGCTTGCCCGCCCGCGGCGCGGCCGAGGTCGCGCGGCTCGCGAGCTCGTTCAACGAGATGGCCGCGCAGATCAGGCGGGATCGGGGCGCGCTCGAGGCGCGGCTCGCGGAGCTCGAGCGCACGACGCGCGAGCTCGAGGCCGCCCAAGAGCAGGTCGTGCGCGGGGCGCGGCTCGCCAGCGTGGGGCGGCTCGCCGCCGGGCTCGCGCACGAGATCGGCAACCCGCTCGCGGCCATCCTCGGCCTCGTCGAGCTCGCGCGCGACGACGACGTGGAGGAGGTCGACCGCGCGGAGCTCCTGCGGCGCATCCAGCACGAGACCGAGCGCATCCACGGGATCTTGCGCGACCTGCTCGACTTCGCGCGCCAGGGTCGCGAGCCGCAGGACGCCGCGGCCCAGGCCGACCTCGCGGAGGTCGTCTCCGACGCGGCCGCGCTCGTCGCCCCCGAGGCCAAGGGGAAGCTGAAGATCGAGCGCGCGCTCGACGCGACGCCGCCGGTGGTCGGCAGCGCGGATCGGCTCGTGCAGGTCGTGCTCAACCTGCTCTTGAACGCGAAGGACGCGATGGGCGGCGAGGGGAGGGTGCGTGTGAGCGCGCGCCTAGAAGGTGGCGAGGCGTGGCTTGCCATCGAGGACGAAGGCCCCGGCGTGGCGCCGGAGGTGCTCGACCGGCTCTTCGAGCCCTTCGTGACGACCAAGCCCGTCGGTCAGGGGACGGGGCTCGGCCTCGCCGTCAGCCACACGATCGTCGAGCAGCTCGGTGGCCGCATCACGGTCGAGAACCTGCCCGAGCGAGGCGCCCGCTTCGTCGTGCACCTGCCGCTCGCGAGCCCTCGACCCGGCGACCGCCGCGAATCGGAGCCGGACGACACGCCGGAGGCGAGGGGATGAGCGAGTCAATGCTCATCGGTGTGCGAGCCGTCGGCTGGTGACGCGAGCCTCTGCGTACGAGCGACGGCGCGACGCGACCCTGCCGCGACCCCGCCGCGGTAACCGCTTCTCCCGCCCGAGAAGCGGATACCCGCCGCGACCCTGCCGCGACCTGGCACTTGGCACGGCCCTCGCAGTCCGCGGTCGGATGGATTTCGCGCGTGCCACCGCGTGCCATCGAGGTCTCGCATGACGTTTCGACTCGCCTTCGCCTTCACTTCGACCGCGCTGCTGTTGGTCGGTTGCTTTCGGTCGCGATCGAACGAGCCCACCCCCGACGGCGGGACTTGGTGCGGGCCGCCGCCGGGCGAGGTCTGCTGCACCTCAGAGGGGCCGTTGGACTTCCTTGACGGCCGATGCCCGTTCGCGTGCCCGCACGGGAGCTGGCAGACGAGCAGCGCCGCTTGTTCATTCCCGCGCGACGGCGGGGTGCCACGGACCGACGGGGGCCTGGACGCGGGCCTCTGCCCCGCGGTCCGCGCGAGCTTCACCTGCCTCGAGAGCTTCGTCGCGCCGGCCAACGAGCGCTTCGAGCTCCCGGTGTCGTTCGACGAGTGCGGCTGCTGCGCGGAGGCAACGTGCGGCGTCGACGTGGACGTGCGTTCGCGGACGCTGCACCTGACCACGGGCCTCTGCCCCGACCCCTGCGATTGCGACGCCTGCCACACGCCCGTCGCTCGCTGCGCGGTGCCTGGGCTCCCGCGTGGCGACTGGCGGGTCGAGGTCAACGGCGCGCCGGCGTTCGTGCTGCCCGTCTCGGACGCTGACTTCTTCGTGCCGCCGCCCCCGGCGTGCATGCGCTACGCAGAAGACGACGGCTGCGACGCGAGCGATCCGATCTCGTCGGGGAGGCCCGACCCGATCACGGAGGTCTGCGTCGACCTCGATCGGGCCAGCGCGCGCGGCCACGTCGCTTGGGCGGTGAACGACGGGTGCGGCGGCTGCGCACGCGAGGGGATCTGCGGCGCCGTCGTGATGGAGCGGTTGACGGACGACTTGCCGCCCGGCGGCGACATCTTCCTCGAGCCACGGCGATACTTTGGCGCATGCGACGGGGCGTGCCCACCTGCCTGCTTCGAGACCGAACAACTCTGCCCCCTCCCCACGCTCGACCCAGGCGGCTTCTACCGCGTCTACGTGCACGGCGCGCTCGTCTTCTCGTTCACCGAGGGCCAAGGCCGGGCTTGCGGCCGCGTCGCGCCGTAGCGCCGTAGCGTCGGTCCGTGCGTCGGTCGCAGCGGCGCAGGCGCGTTGACGGAGTCCGGCTCGTCCTCGCGTCGAGTGACGACGAGCCGACGAGCCGACGAGCCGACGAGACAACGAGACGACGACGGGACGACGAGACGACGAGACGACGAGACGACGAGACGACGGGACGACGAGACGACGGGACGACGGGGCGACGGGACGATCTAGCGCTCGACCGCCTCCGCGATGCGCTCGCAGAAGGTCTCGAGCACCTTCAGGCGTGCGAGGCGTTTGTCGTTCGCGGGCACCAGGGTCCAGCGCGCGAGCTCGGTGCTCGTGCGCTCGAACATCTCGTGCGTCGCGACCTCGTAGTCCGGCCACTTCTCGCGGTTGCGCCAGTCCTCGTCGGTGATCTTGTGCCGCTTGAACCCCGTGCTCGCGCGCTCGTCGAAGCGGCGCGCCTGCTCGTCGAGGTCGATGTGGAGCCAGAGCTTGATCACGATCGTCCCGTGCAGGCGGAGCTGCTCCTCGAAGTCGTTGATCTCGCGGAAGGCGCGCTGCCAATCGGCGGGGCGGCAGAAGCCCTCGACGCGCTCGACGAGGACGCGCCCGTACCAGCTCCGGTCGAAGATCGTCAGATGCCCGAAGGGCGGCACGTGCCGCCAGAAGCGCCACAGATAGGGCTGCGCGCGCTCCTCGTCGGTCGGCGCGGCGACGGGGACCACCCGGTAGAAGCGCGCGTCGAGCGCCGACGTCACGCGGCGGATCGCGCCGCCCTTGCCCGCGGCGTCAACGCCCTCGAAGACCGCGACCACGGAGTGGTCCTTGTGGAAGCGCTTGTGGCGGGTGAGGCGCGCGAGCCGGCCCGAGAGCTCCTCGAGGCGCGCGTCGTAGTGGTTCTTCTTGACCGTCTCGCTCAGGTCGAGGGTCTCGAGCAGGGTCTTGCCGCCGGGCTCGCGGCTGCTCTCACTGACCGGCGTGACGAAGGGAGCGGGCTCCTCGGGCGCGTCGAGCCGCGCGCGCATCGAGGCGTGCACCAGCCGACCGGCCGTGAGCGACCGGTAGCGGGCGTCGGCGCCCTCGATGAGGTGCCAGGGGGCCTCGGCGATGCTCGTACGTCGCAGCGACCGCTCGCAGATGGGCCGGAAGGTGTCGTAGTTGCGGTGGTTCTCCCAGTCCTGCTTCGTCACCCGCCAGCTCGAGCTCGGGTCGGCGGAGAGCTCCTCGAAGCGCTTCTTCTGCTGCTTCTTCGAGAGGTGGAACCAGAGCTTCAGGACGCCGACGCCCTCGCGGGTGAGCATCCGCTCGAAGCGGACGAGCTCGTCCATCGCCTGGTCGAGCTCCGCGTCACCGATCTGCCCCCACGCGCGCCGAAGGATGGGCATCGTGTACCAGGAGCCGAAGAAGACGCCGACCTTCCCCTTCGACGGGAGATCGCGCCAGTAGCGCCAGAGCGGTGGGCGGGCCTTCTCCTCGTCGCTGTAGTCGCGCGACGCGTGGCTCTGCACGTGGCGCGGGTCCATCCACGAGCTGAGCAGGTTCACCGTCTCGCCCTTGCCCGCGCCGTCCACCCCGTTCACCAGGATCACCAGCGCGAAGCGCTTGCGCTCGAGCAGCTCGTACTGCGCCTCGAGGAGCGACTCCCGGAGCTTCGGCAGCTCCTCTGCGTAGGTCGCTTTGTCGACCTTTCGACCGAGCTCGGCCGTCTCGAACATGGCACCTCCCGCCGGCTGTGGCGCGTCCCGCATCATGCCATGGCGGGGCTCGCAGGTGCGCGCGCGATGCGAAGGGCACCGGCTCGCTCTCGTGGTCGGTGAGACAATCGAGTCATGCGTGCGACGATTGATCGCAATCAATGATCGTTTCTCGCCGACGTTCGCGTGGGCGCGGCGCGCCGAGCCGTGACGCGACCCCGACAAAGAGCGGGCGCAGGCGCGCATCGTGGGGCCTATCGTCCTCGGCGGGCCGCGTCGGATCCTGGGGCGAGCGCGCGATTTCTCGCGTTCTACGTGGCCCGGCGCGTGGCACGCCAGTCGCATTGTAATCCATCCGAGCGCGTTTCGCCGGGGTCCGCTGTCCCCGGAAAATTGCTTCGAGGCGGTAGTTTAAGGAGCGAAGGCCATGGACGGGAACCACCACACCAAGCGTCACATCCATTGCGGAGGGCTCGCGTTCGTTGGTCGGGTCCATGTGGGCCTCGTCGCCGCGCTCCTCGCCTCGATGGCGTGCGCCACGGGGCCAGGCGCTTCGGGCGAGGATCGCGGCGGCTCGGCCGACGGAGGACCGGACGTGCCGCGGACCGACGACGCCGGGCCGAGCTTCGGTGACGGCGGCGGCGGCGAGCCCGAGGGAGACGAGCGGTGCAACGGCCTCGACGACGACGGGGATGGTTGGGTGGACGAGGGCTGCCCCTGCGACGTCGGCGCGATGCAGCGCTGCTACGCCGCTGTGTCGCCGCCGAGCGCCGGGTGTCGTTGGGGGGCGCAGGTCTGCGGCGAGGAAGGCTGGGGCGCCTGCACGGACGCGGCCCACCCGCCCCCCGGCGAGGCCGTCTGCTGCGACGCGGTGGAAGAGGACGGCGCGGTCGAGCACCGCGTCTATCCTCGCTTCGTCGAGCGATACTCCGCCGCCGCGATGCCGCGCAGCATCGTGGAGCTGAACGCGTTCCTGCCTGGGCTCGACGGGCACTCCATGGAGTATCGCCACGTCAACCCCGGCAACGAGTTCGTCGACCATCGGGTGGGCGGCTTGACGGACGCGAACATCGAGACCGGCCTCGCGGCGTCACGCGCGGCGGCCGTCGCCGCCATCCCGGCGGGGGCCGAGGTGATCAGCGAGGTGAACGGCGTGCCCATCACCGAGCGCCTCGGCGGCGAGGGGGGCTGCTTCGGCTTCGGCTTCGCGTGGGGATCGGTCGTGTACAGGACGGCGGAGCTCTCTGTGCACGAGATCGTCTATCTCTACTACGGCTTCTGCGTGATGGGCATCGGCGACGCCGAAGGGTTCTACTACTCCGCGCTGCCCGCCACGATCTGCGAGGAGCCGGTGATCCATTGAACCGCGCTCGACCGATGTCGGGGGCAGCCTCCCGGACGTGCAGCGAGCGAGGGCTCGCGGGAGGGTCCGCGCGCCTCGGGAGAGGGGCTGGCGACAGCCCCTCGAGGAAGCGGAGCGGCGCGCGGCTGGTCGTGCGAGCGAGCGGCGTCCTGGGTGCGTGATGGCCGTCGAAGAGGAGGAACCGATGCAACGTCATCCAAGCTTCGCAGTCTTCTCGAGCGCCGCGCTCCCGCTGCTCTCGCTCGCGACGCCGGTCTTCGCGCAGTCGTGGGACCTCCGCGGCGTCGTCCTCCGCGGTGAGCAGATCGACGCGGTGGCGGGGCCGGATGGACGGATCCATCTAGTCGCCGACCGCTACCACCAGATCGACCGCGACGGGAACGTCGTGCTCTCCGAGGTGGCGGGTGACCCGGAGCAGAACATTCTCTGGGCGTTCATGTACCCGCCCGCGCTCTCCGTCGCGCCGGACGGGACCGTGCACGTGGTCTCGCGTCAGAAGACACGGAGCTCGTGGGACGGCTGGCTCGACCTCCGCTACCAGCGGCGCGCTCCGGGAGGCGGCTGGAACGCGGGGTATCTCCTGGCAGCGCCGACGAAGTGGAACTGGAACGTCGGCGTCGCGGACGACGGGCGCGGGCACGTCCACCTCATGTCGAGCAATCACGGCGGCGGCGGCAGCGTCTGGGCCGACCTCCGCTTCTTCACCGACGCGGGGGCCTCGCCCACCGACGTCGGTCGCATGAGCAACGTCTACCGCGTGGACTACGAGGCGCGCCTGCGGGGACGTGGCGGGCGCGTCTACTTCGCGAGCAGCAACTCGTTCACGTCGAGCAGCGCCTACTTCAGCCACGCGACCGGCGGCGCTGCAGATCTCGCCGCGCAGCTCGCGGGCAACCTGCAGCAGCTCCGCGCGGGGAGCGGGTCCAACAAGGGCTTCCCGGACATGGCGATCGATGGCCTCGGCAACGTGCACTACACGTACGGCTCCGGGTACACGAACCACTCGAGCTTCCCAGGGAGCACCGCGGGCAGCGTGCCGGGAGAGGTGCACTACGTCCGCTTCGACGCGAGCGGCAACCGAGCCTTCCCTTCGGATCGCACGCTCTTCACCAACCTCGGCGTCTGGCACCTCAGCATCGGGCTCTCGGCGGTGGGCGTGTCGGACGATGGCAGCACGGTGGTCGCGGTCGCGTTGCGCTCACCCGACCACAAGGAGGCGGCGAACTCCGAGCTCTTCTGGGCCGTGTCGCGTGACGGCGGCGCGTCGTGGTCGGAGCCGCAGAGCCTCGGCGTGCGCGCGTTCGGCGGCGAAGGACGCCAGCGGCCGCGCCTGGTCGCCCTCGGCAGCAAGTTCTTCCTCTTCTACAAGGCGAACGGCACCGTGGGGACGAGCCTCGCGACGATCACCTTCCCCGAAGCGCGCCCTCGCGCGCCGACGGAGCTCGTCGCGACGCCCATCATGGCGGTCGGGCTGGGGCGCATTCAGCCCTGTTGGCGGGACAACGCCGCGGACGAGGACGGCTACGCGCTCGAGCGCCGAGAGGAGGCGGGGGGGTTCACGGAGCTCGCGACCACGGGGCCGAACATCACTTGTTACAACGACCTGAGCGTCGAGCCTGGCCGGACCTACTCCTACCGCGTCCGCGCCGTCCGCGGCGGCACCTTCTCGACCTACTCGAACGAGGCCTCTGCGACAGCGCCGGAGCCGCCGCCTCCGACGACGTCCGACGCGGGCCTCGAGCGTGACGCGGGCGCACCGTCGACGGACGCCGGCCAATCCGGAGCGCCCGACGGTGGCGCGCCGTCGGCGGCCGACGCAGGCGCCCCGGACCCGCGGGATCCCGTCGACCATCGGACGATGGCCGGCGGCTGCTCGGTCGACGGGGGAGGGGCGTGCTGGGGCGCGTGGCTCCTGCTGCTCGTAGGACGCCGACGGAAGAACAGGCGCGCACCCAGGTCGCGTGCGGGCGCGTCGCGCGCGACGGTTCGAGGAGGTTCATCCTCCGTGGCGGAGCAGGCGCCGTATCGTTCGCGCCTCATCGCCTTCGGAGCGGTCGCGTTGGCGGGCGCGGCGCTCTCGCTCGCGTCGCCCGTTCGTGCGCAGTCCTGGGAGCTTCGAGGCGTCGTCTTCCGGGGTGACCAGATCGACGCGGTCGCCGGCCCCGACGGGCGGGTTCACGTGATCGCGGATCGTTATCACCAGGTGGATCGAGACGGGAACATCGTGCTCACCGAGGAGGCGGGGGACCCGGATCACAACATCCTCTGGGCGTTCATGTTCCCGCCCGCGCTGGCCGTTGCGCCGGATGGCACCGTACACGCGGTCTCGCGCCACCCAGCCGAGCGGGAGGCATGGACTCTCCGCTACCAGCGGCGCGCTCCAGGAGGAGGCTGGAGCACGGGCTACTCGTGGGTCGCGCCCACGAAGTGGAACTGGAACGTCGGCGTTGCGGACGACGGGCGAGCGAACGTCTTCCTCATGTCGACCCACCACCCAGGGAACGACCACATCTGGGCCGACCTCAGATTCTTTCGCGAAGCTGGCGGCTCTGCGCCGACGTCGGTCGAATGAGCAACGTCTATCGCGCGGATTACGAAGCACGGATCCGAGGAAACCGTGGCCGGATCTACGTCGCCACCAGCGGCTCGTTCCACCTGCCCTCCGCGCCAGGCAGCATGTTCTTCAGTCACGCGGCGGGAGGAACGACGGACCTCGCGGCAGAGCTCGCGGCCAATGTGCAGCGGCTCGAGGCTGGGGACGGGCGTCGTCAAGGCCTTCCCCGATATGGCCTTCGATGGGCTGGGAAACGTCCACTTCACCTGCGGATCGGGTTTCACCGACCACTCGAACTTCCCCGGGAGCTCCGCTGGCAGCGTGCCTGGGGAAGTCCACTACGCTCGCTTCGACGCTGG
>JAHBWH010000207.1 GCA_019637115.1 Myxococcales bacterium
CCCGAGCGGCGCGCCTCGCGCGGCCCCCACGCCCGCAGAGCCCGCGGGTCGACGCGCGTGGGCGAGCGCGCCACCAGGCTCCGCCCCGAGCACGCCCCCTCCCGCGCCTGGCACCCGGCGCGCGGAGGCTCCCGATGGCGACTCGGTGAAGGCTCGTCTCGCGGCTTGGGAGTCCGAGCTGAGCGCGGGTTCGACCGACACGAAGCGCCGCGCGCGCCTCGCGTTCGAGATCGGGAGCCTGTACGAGAACACGGTTGGCGACCTCAAGAAGGCGAGCGCGAGCTACCAAGTCGCGCTCGAGGCCTCACCCGAGCACCTCCCCAGTCTCCGCGGCCTGCGGCGCGTCTCGATCGCCCGCAAGAGCTGGCAGGCGGCGTTACCGCTCTTCGATCGCGAGATCCGTCTCGTGGCCGACGCGAGCCGCAAGGCGACGTTGCTGCTCATGAAGGGGCGCCTGCTCGAGGAGGCGTTCGACAAGCGCGCCGACGCGCGCCAGGCCTACGAGGCCGCCTTCGAGCTCGACCGCGGGCACCACGGCGTGCTCCGCGCGTTGGCCGAGCGCTACGCCGACGACAAGAGCTGGGACGCGCTCGAGCGTGTCCTCGAGCGCGCCGCCAACGCCGTCACCTCGGACCCCCGCCACCGCGCGATCCTCGTCGTGGAGCGGGCACGGCTCGCCGAGCTCCGCGCCCAAGAGCCCGAGCGCGCGGTCGAGCTCTACGAGACCGCGCTGCGCCTCGATCCGCGCGCGCCGGGGGCCCTCGCGGCGCTCAAGCGGCTCTACCAGACGCAGCGACGCTGGCGCGACCTCGCGCGGGTGCTCGAGGCGGAGGCGGAGCTCGCGAAGGACGTCGCGGTGCGGGTCGCGGCGCTCGTGCGGGCGGGCAAGCTGCACGCCCATCGGCTCGGGAACCGCGCGGACGGGGTCGCGCGCCTCGAGGCGGCGGCGGAGCTCGCGCCCGACGACCCCGAGGTCCTCTCGGCGCTCGCCGTCCTCTACGAGGAGGGGAGCCGGTGGGACGCGCTCGCGACGACGCTCGAGGCGCTCTCGCGCGTGACCGCGGACCGCTCCGCCAGCGTGGTGGTGATGCTCCGCCTCGCGGCGGTGCATCAACACCGTCTCGGCAACCCCGACCAAGCGATGCGATGGCTGGCCGCTGCGCTCGCGCTCGATCCGCTCGACGAGGAGGCACTCCAATCCCTCGAGGCGCTCTACCTCGAGCACGAGCGCTGGCGAGAGCTCGCGACCGTGCGGCGAGCCGAGGCGGAGGCCACGCGCGACGCCGGTCGACGCGCCCGCGCACTGCAGCGCGTGGCCGAGCTCCACGAGCGGGCGCTGGAGGACGCGGCGGGGGCGATCGATCATCACGCCAAGGCCCTCGCAGCGTCCCCGACCCACGCGCCCTCGTTCGACGCGCTCGACCGTCTCTATGCCGCCGCGGGCCGTTGGCACGATCTGGTCGCGCTCCACGAGGCCGCGGTGGACCGCGCCCCCGACGCGATCGCCAAGATCGTGCACCTCTTCCGGATCGGCGCCGTGCACGAGGATCAGCTCGGGGATCCGGCGCGCGCGCTCATGGTCTATCGGCGTGCGCTCGAGCTCGAGCCGACACACCTCGGCGCGCTGCGGGCCCTGCAGCGCGCGGCGACGCGCGCCGGGCGGCGCGGCGAGCTCGTCGCGGCGCTCGAGAAGGAGGCGGGGCTCGTCAAGGACGCCACCCGCCGGGCCGAGCTGCTCTTTCGCGCGGCCGAGGCCTCGGCGCTCGACGACCGCGAAGGCGCCGTCGCCTACTACCGCAAGGTCCTCGAGCTCGCGCCCACGCACGTGGGCGCGCTCGTCGGGCTCGAGGGGGTGCAGCGGGCGCTCGGCCGGTGGGAGGATCTCGCCGAGACCATCGAGCGTCGGGTGCCTCATGCGCGCGGGGTGGACGCCGCGAAGCTCCTGCACGAGCTCGCCACGCTCTCCTTCGATCGCCTCGGGCGAGAGTCGGCGGGCCTGAAGTTCCTTCGGCGGGCGATCGACGCGGCGGCCGACTACGTCCCGCCGCGGCTCGAGCTCGAGCGGCGGCTCGAGGCGCGCAAGGACTGGAAGGCGCTCGCGAGCTTCCTCGAGGAGGAGCGCAAGCGAGCGGGCGACGAGGCGCGGGTGGGGCTGACCGCCCGCCTGGCGGCCGTACGCGAGGAGCACCTCGACGACGGGCGCGGCGCGCTCGCGGCGTGGGAGCAGGTGCTCGAGCTGCGCCCTGGCGATCCGACCGCGATCGATGCGGTCGCGCGGCTTCGCGTCCGCGACAAGGCGTGGGGCGCGCACGTCGCCGACCTCGCCGCGGAGTCGGTCGCGCGCGAGGACGCCTACGCCTCCATCGATGCGTCCTTGCGCGAGGCGATGGTGCTCGCGAGCGAGGTCGACGATCCGAAGCGCGCGGCGCTGAAGCTCGAGAGCGTGCTCGCGCGCGATCCGACCAACGTCGCGGCGCTGCATGCGCTCGAGGCGATTTATCGGCGCCTCGGGCAATGGGACGCGCTCGCGCGGGTGCTCGCGGCGCAGTCGCGGACGTCGGTGGACCCGGCCGCGCGCGTCGCCGCGCTGCAGCGGCAGGCGGCGATCGCCGCGAGCCGCGGGCTCGGCTCGCCGGAGGACCTCGCCGCGATCCACGACGAGGTCCTCCGCATCGACCCCCTCCAGTGGGCGAGCCTCGAGGCGCTGGAGGCGCTCGCGCTCGCGATGGGCGACCGCGCGCGGCTCGCGATGGTCGACGAGCGGCTCGCGGCGCTGGCCGACGACCCCTCGGCGCGCGCCTTCCACCTCACGCGACGGGGCGAGTCGCTCGAAGCGCTCGAGCGTCCGGAGGCGCTCCGCGCGTTCCAATCGGCGCTCGAGCAGGATCCGGAGAGCCTCGCTGCGACGGCGGGCTTCAGCCGGGTCGCGCGCCAACTCGACGAGCCCAACCTGCTGGCCGAGGCTGCGCGCCGAGAGGCCGAGGTGGCGTTCCGTCCGGCCGAGGTCGCCGACGCGCTCGTCCGCAGCGCGTCGGTGCGGCTCGAGCGGCTCGGCGACGTCGAGGGGGCGCTCGAGGACCTCGAGCGCGCGCTGGAGGTCCTCCCGTCGTCCGAGCCCGCCGCCCTCGGCCTCGCGCGGATCCTCCGCGAGCGAGGCGAGACGCAGCGCCTCGCCGACCGCCTGGCGCACGCGGCGACGACGACCGACGTCGCCCACCGCCGGCCCGCGCTCTGGCTCGAGGTCGCCGCCATCGAGGCGGACGAGCTCGGTAACCTCAACGCCGCGATCGCGGCGGTGCAGCGGGTGCTCCGCGAGGTCCCCACGCACGTGCCGGCGCTCGGCCGCCTCGCGGAGTACCAGACGCGGGCGGGGGAGCACGAGGCGGCGGCGGAGGCGCTCGGTCGCCTCGTCCAGCAGCGCCCGGCCGAGCCGGCGCTCGTCGCGGCGCACCTCGAGCTCGCGGACCTCTGGGCGCACCGCCTCTCGGAGCCTGCGCGCGCGCTCGTCAGCCTACAGGCGGTGCTCGCCATCGACCCCGCGCACGTCGGGGCGCTCGAGCGGCTCGCGGAGATCGAGGAGTCCGCGGGACGCCTCGAGGAGGCGCGCGCTGCGGCGCTGCGGGCGGTGGAGGTCATCGCCGAGCCCGGCGCGCGGGCGCAGGCGCTCCTCCGGCTGGCTCGGATCGAGTCGGCGCGGGGGGTGGACGAGGCGTCGCTCGACGCGCTCGTCGCCGCTGCGGCGCTCGAGGGGCCCGGCTCGGAGTCCGCGCTCGAGCTGAAGTCGCGCTGCCAGCGCGTGAGCGATTGGGAGCGCTACGCCAGCGCCCTCGAGCAGTTCCTCGCCGGGCAGGCGCCCGAACGCGCGGCGCCAACCTACCTCGAGCTCTCGCGGGTCCTCCACGACGCGCTGGCACGTCCCAAGGCCGCCGTGGAGCTGCTCGAGCGCGCGCTCGCGGCGACCCAGAGCGCGACCGTCCAGCGCGAGCTCGGCGTGCGCCTACGCGGGGTCGGTCGGCAGGACGACGCGGTCGTGACGTTCCAGGCCCTCTGCGCGCGCGAGCCGCAGCGAGCCGAGCATTGGCGAGAGCTCTCGCAGACCTTCCTGCTGGCCGGGGCCCGACGTGAGGCGCGCATCGCCGCCGAGCCGCTCGGCCTGCTCGGCGTGATGACCGACGCCGAGCGTGCGCTCCTCGGCCAAGAGCCGGCGCGACCGGCGCACGCGCGCCCAGGTTCGCTCGCCGAGGCGATCGAGCACCTCGGTACGCCCAGCCGCGAGCAGGTCGCGGCGGGGGCGCTGCTGCGGAGCGTAGAGACCGCGCTCCCGAAGCTCTTCCCGCCGGACCTCGAGAGCTTCGGCCTCGTGGCGCGCGACCGGCTGACCTCTCGAACGGGCCACCCGCTCCGCGCGCTGGCGGAGCGGATCGCGACCGTCCTCGGCCTCGAGGCCTTCGACCTCTACGTCCACCAAGAGCGCCAGCGTGGGGTTGGGGTCGAGATGGGCACTCCGGCCGCGCTCATCGTGCCGGCGGCGCTCGCCGAGCTTCCCTTGCCGCAGCAGACCTTCGCGTTGACCCGGCTCTTGGTGCAGATCGCCCGCGGGCTCCCGCTGGTCGAGAAGCTCACGCCGCGAGAGATCGAGGTTCTCCTCGCGTCCGCGGCGCGACAGGTCCGGCCTGGGTTCGGTGGCGGGCTGACGAGCGAGGAGATCCTCGACGAGCAGTCCAAGCGTCTCTACAAGGCGCTCGGCCGGCGGCAGCGCAAGCAGATGGAAGAGGCCGCGGCCGCGTACATCGACGCGGGGCGCGTGGACTTCCCGCGGTGGGTGCGTGGCGCGCAGCGCACGGCGACCCGCGTCGCGGCGCTGCTCGCGGACGATCTGGCGGCGAGCCTCTCCGCGCTGCGTGGCTTCGAGCGCGACATGGTCGGGACGGGCCCAGCGCTGCTCGAGGCGTCCGACGTCGCTCGCGACCTCGTCGTCTTCTGGGGGTCGGCGCCGGCGATGCACCTGCGGCGCCACGCCGGCCTGCTCGGGGGGGCGTCGTGACGCGGCGGGTGCTCATCGTCGACCCGCGCGCCACCGCCCGCGGCGTCGCGGTCCGCGCGCTCGAGGCCGAGGGTTACGAGGTGCGTGAGGCGGCCGACGTGACGCACGGGCTCGAGCTCGCGTCGACCTTCGTGCCCGAGCTCGTGCTTTCGGAAGCCGTCGATCCCGTCGACGCGCCCGCGTTCGCGCGGGCGCTCCGCGCCATCTCCAACCTCCGCGACGTCCCCTTCGTGCTCGTGACGTCGCTCCCGAAGGACCGCGCCGAGCCGATCCGCGTGGCCGCGGAGGCGACGGACCTCTTGCCCAAGCCCTTCGGCCCCGAGGCGCTGCTCGCCGTCGTCGCGCACGCCCTCCAACGTCGCGCTCCGGCGACCGAGGATCCCTTCGCCGTCGTCGACGAGGCGACGCTCGCGGATCGCGCGCGGCGCGCGGACGCCGCGCGGGGCGTCCTCGAGCGCTTCCTGCAGGGCGTGGGGGTCGATCTGTCGGGCGGCGCGCTCGAGGCGCAGCCGCCGGAGGCGGTGCTCGCGCTGGCCGAGGAGCTAGGGCTCGCCGCGATCGGCGGCGAGGTGGCCTTTCGGGGGCGCTTGCAGCACATCGCGCTCGGCGAGGTCCTGCAGATGCTGCAGCACCAGGCGCAGACGGGCGTGCTGCACGTCGAGTCCGAGCCGGAGGCGGGCGCTGCTCGCGCGGTGCAGATCTGCCTGCGCGAGGGGCGCGTCGACCTCGCGCTCGCCCGTCACGGGGCCTCGGAGTTCCTGCTCGGGCGCTACCTCGTGGCCGAAGATCTCGTCGACGCGCGGGATCTCGAGCGGCTCGCGGGCGCCCCGCGCGCACGCGAGGGCGGCCGCCTCGGCGCGCGGCTCGTCCGCCTCGGGTACATCACCCGCGACGACCTCGTGCGCGCGCTCGAGCGGCAGACGAGCGAGCTCGTCTACGAGGCGCTCCGCTGGCCCCGCGGTCGCTTCGCGTTCTTCCGGTTCTCGACGCGCCCCGAGGCCGAAGAGGCGAGGCTCGCGCTGCCGATCACCACCATCCTGATGGAGGGCTTGCGGCGGGTGGACGAGTGGCGCCTGATCGCCGAGCAGGTCCGGAGCTTCGACATGGTCCCCGAGCTCGACCAGCGCGCGTTCACCGACGAGCATCGCGCCCGCCTGAGCCCGGAGGAGCGAACAGTCGTCGCCGCCATCGACGGCGCGCGCGACGTGCGCGCGATCATCGCCGAGTCGCGCCTCGGCAGCTTCGACGTCTGCAAGGTGCTCTACCAGCTCCTCAGCGCGCGCCTCGTCCGGGCGTGACGCCTCGCCGCCGCGGAGCGCGCGTCGGGTCAGGTCGCGGAGCTTCGGGCGCGCCTCGTGGCGAACGCCTCACTCGGCGCGGATCGCGGCGTTTCGGGCGAGCGCGCCTCGTCCGGGCGTGACGGCTCACTCGCCGCGGATCGCGCGGCGGGTCAGGTCGCGGAGCTTCGGGCGCGCGTCGCGGGCGAGCGACGAACGCGGCCAGCGCCGGATCAACGTGTTCAGCGCCTCGCGCGCGGTGTCGATGTCGCCGAGCTCCTCGGCGCAGACCGCGAGCAGCCAGGTCGCGTCGTCCTGGAGGTCACGATCGATCTGCTGCTCGATGACCTGGCGCGCGTACACGATCGCCTCTCCTTGTCGGCCGAGCTGCCGGAGGGTGCGCGCGAGCTGGTACTTGACGCTCGGGATGTGGCCAGCCTCGTCGCGGAGGCGGATCGACTCCTGGAGCTTCTCGGCGGCCTCGGCGTAGCGTCCGTTGCGGATGAGCTCGAGGCCGGTCTGGTAGGCGGCGATGCTGAGGTCGAGGCGGAAGCGGTCGTACGTGTCGCGGAAGAAGGACGCCTCCGCGCGCGAGAGGTTCTCGGGGGTGATCTCGGCGTATTGCTCGACGACCTCCTGCCGCTTCTGTTGCCGGATGAGGTCGTAGAAGCGGGCGGCGCTCGCCTCGGCGCGCGCGCGCTCCTCGGCGCGACGGGTCTCGTCCGCGAGCTCGGTCTCGAGCTCCCCCACCTGCTCGCGCAGGGTGCTCATCTCGGACTCGATCTCGCGGATCCGGGCGTCGGACGCGAGCTTGAGCCCGACGAAGGAGAGCGCCGCGACGGTGACGAGGAAGACGCCGCCGTTCCAGTTCAGGCGCCGCTCGTACCCGGCTTGGCGCTTCGCGATCGACTTGATGTCGGCGCCGAGCGAGTTGACGAGGTTGTTCGTCCGAATGATGAGGCCGCGAGATTCGATGATCTCTTTCTTGATCTCGCGGATCTCCTCGTCGGCGTCCAGCATGGCGGGGGCTCGGGGTACCGCCGAGGCTAGGCCAGAGCAAGCGCAATTCCTCGCGGCTCGCCCCTGCCCCTGCCCCTGCCCATGTCCCTGTCCGGGTCGGCCTCGGTCGCGGACACGGACACGGACGCGGTGTTCCCGTTCGCCGGAGTAGCGGGTGCGTCGAATGGGGGGCGCTGGTACCGTCCTGCCATGCTGCCGCTGCTCACGCGCGCCGAGGCGCGGGCCATGGACGCCGAGGCGATCGCGAAGGGCGTCGCGGGCCTCGTGCTGATGGAGAACGCGGGGCTTGGGGCGGCGGAGGCGATCCTCGGCCGCTGCGCGGGTCACCTCCAGAAGGTCTGCTGCGTCGGCGGCGTCGGCCAGAACGGGGGCGACGCCTGGGTGGTCGCCCGCCAGCTCTTTGCCCGCGGCGTGCCCGTCGACGCGCTCCTCGTCGGCCACCGCGCGGACGTGCGGGGCGATGCGCGCCCGAACCTCGACGCGCTCGTCGCGCTTGGCGTGCCTCTGCACGAGGTGGATACGCCCGAGGCCGGCGACCTCGCCGACGCGAGCCTGATCGTCGACGGCCTCTTCGGCACGGGCCTCGACCGACCGCTCGAGGGGCGGTTCGCGGCGTGGGTGCGCGCGATGGACGCCGCGCCGGGGCTCGTGGTCGCGCTCGACCTGCCGAGCGGCGTCGACGCCGACACCGGCGCGATCCTGGGCGTCGCTCCCCACGCCGCCCTGACGGTCACCTTCGGGGCCCACAAGCGTGGGCTCTGGCAGTACCCCGGTCGCGCGCGCGCCGGCGAGGTGCGCCTCGTGTCCATCGGCGTTCCAGGGCCACGCGAGGGCGCCGCGCGCCTCGTGACCGACGGAGACGTGGCGATGCTCGTCCCGCCGCGCGCGGCCGACGTGCACAAAGGGCGCTCGGGCCACGTGCTCGTGGTCGCTGGGTCGCCTGGGAAGACCGGCGCGGCGCTGCTCTCGGGCCTCGGGGCGCTGCACGGCGGCGCGGGGCTCGTCACGCTCGCCTCGCGCGCGGCGAGCGCGCTCGACGGGAAGGTGATCGAGCTGATGACCATGCCGGCCAGCGGCCCGGCCGCGGTGCTCGCGGCGCTCGAGTCGAAGGCGAGCGGCGTGGTCGGCCCCGGCCTCGGCGTCGACGATGAGGGCGCGGAGCTCGCGCTGGCCTTGGCGCGCGAGGCGGAGGTGCCGCTCGTCCTCGACGCGGACGCCCTCACGGCGCTCGCCCCGAAGGGGGGCGGAGCGCTCCGGGACGCGCGCGGGCCGCGGGTGCTGACGCCGCACCCCGGCGAGGCCGCGAGGCTGCTCGGGGTCAGCGTGCCCGCCGTTCAGCGCGACCGCTTCGCCGCCGCGCTCGGCCTCGCCGAGCGAAGCGGGCACGTGACCGTCCTCAAGGGGGCGGGGACCGTCGTGGCGCAGCCGAGCGGCGAGCTTCGAGTCATCGCCTCGGGCACCCCGGCGCTCGGCGTCGCCGGCACGGGCGACGTGCTCGCCGGCCTCATCGCGGCGCTCTTGGGGAGCGGGCTTGGGCCCTTCGAGGCGGCCTTCGTCGGGGCGCATTGGCATGGGCGCGCGGGCGAGCTCGCGGCGGGGGAGACGGATCGGGGGCTTCGCGCGCGAGACGTCGCGCGGCTGCTCCCGTCGGCGCTCGCGCGCCTTCGTGGGCGGTATTGACGGGGCGGCGGCATCGCCCGAGCGCCTCGACTGGGCGCATCGAATGCATCGACTGACGGGCCACGCCGTAGCCCGTCATGCCGTCGCAGACGGCGTCGGATGCGCGCGCCCGTCGCCGCGACGCTCTGCGGCCGATTCTCCGGCCGAGCGAGCAGAGGCCGCGAAGGGTACACTCCCCGGACTCGGAGGTTCGTGTGGACAAGGAACACCTCGACGTCCTGATCGTCGGCGCTGGCATCTCGGGGATCGGGGCGGCCTATCACCTGCAAGAGCGGTGTCCCGGCAAGCGCTACGCGATCCTCGAGGCGCGCGAGCGCCTGGGCGGCACGTGGGACCTCTTCCGTTATCCGGGGATCCGGTCCGACTCCGACATGTACACGCTCGGCTTCTCGTTTCGGCCTTGGCAGAACCCGAAGGCGATCGCCGACGGCCCCTCCATCCTCGCCTACGTCCGCGAGACGGCAGAGGCCTACGGGATCGACCGTCACATCCGCTACGGACACGAGGTCCGGGCGGCGAGGTTCTCGAGCGCGGACGCGCGCTGGACGGTCGAGGTGCTGGATCGCGCGACGGGCGCGACGCGCGAGCTCTCGTGCGGCTTTCTCCTGCTCTGCGCCGGGTACTACGACTACGAGCAGGGGCATTCGCCCGTCTTCGAGGGCCAAGAGGATTTCGCGGGGCGGATCGTGCACCCGCAGCGCTGGACCGACGACATCGAGCACGCGGGAAAGCGCGTGATCGTCATCGGCAGCGGGGCGACCGCGATCACGCTGGTGCCCTCGCTCGCGAAGACCGCGTCGCACGTCACGATGCTGCAGCGGACGCCCACGTACGTGGCTTCGGGCCCCGAGCAGGACCGGATCGCCAACTGGCTCCGAGGGGTCTTGCCAGCGATGACGGCCTACGAGCTCGTGCGCTGGAAGAACGTGCTCCTCGGGATGCTCTTCTACCAATACACGAGGCGCTTCCCGAGGCACGCGAAGCGCTTCCTCGTCCAGAAGGTCCGCGAGGCCGTCGGCGAAGGGTTCGACGTCGAGACGCACTTCTCGCCGAGCTACGACCCGTGGGATCAGCGCCTCTGTCTCGTCCCCGATGGAGACCTCTTCGAGGCGATCCGCGATGGCCGCGTCGACGTCGTGACCGACCACGTCGAGCGCTTCACCACGACGGGGATCCGCCTGAGATCCGGGCGCGAGCTCGAAGCCGATCTCGTGGTCACGGCGACCGGGCTGCAGCTGAAGCTCTTCGGCGGGATGTCGCTCGAGGTGGACGGGAGGTCGATCGAGCCGGCCGAGACGATGACCTACAAGGGGATGATGCTGAGCGGCGTCCCCAATTTCGCTTTCGCCATCGGATATACGAACGCCTCGTGGACCTTGAAGGTCGATCTGGTCGCCGAGCACGTCTGCCGGCTCCTGAATCACATGGACGAGCACAAGCTCGACCTGTGCACGCCTCGACGCGACCCGACCGTCGAGGAGGAGCCCCTGATCGGCTTCGCATCGGGGTACATCCAGCGCTCGATCCATCTCTTCCCCCGCGCCGGGAGCCGCGCGCCCTGGCGCCTCTACCAGAACTACGTGCTCGACCGCCTCGCGCTGCGCCGCGGCCCCGTCACGCACCCCGCGCTCGAGCTCGCTCGAAGCCGCGCTCGCACCACGCGCGTGGCCGATCCCGTCCTGGCGACTCCCTGAGCTCGAGGGCGCTCCTTGGCGCGTCCCGGGGAACGTGCGTCGACCGACGACCCGGTTTCGCGCCTTGCCGTGCTCGAGGCGCCGTGGTAGCTCTCTGCTCGCTACTTCGTGGGTGACCAACGAGGTGGGTCCTTCGGGCCCGCCTTTTTTGTTCGCCGCGAGGGGGCGCGACGGACGACACGACCCGAGATGGCCAACCAGGAACGCGAAGAACGGCTCACGGAGCTCGCCGAGGCGGTGTGCGCGGCGCACCGCGTCGACCTCGTGGAGGTCCGTTGGACGCGCGCTCGCCAAGGGTGGACGATCCAGGTCGTCATCGACCGCGCGCGCACCGACGGCAAGGACGGCAGCGACATCACGCTCGATGATTGCACCGGCGTCAGCCGCGACCTCTCGACCGCGCTCGACGTCCACGAGGATCTCGTCCCGGGCCAGTACAACCTCGAGGTCAGCTCTCCCGGCCTCGAGCGTCCGCTCGTCAAGCTCTCGGATTTCGAGCGCTTCGTCGGTCGCGAGGTGAAGGTCCGCACGTACGCGCCCGTCGCCCAGGGCGAGGGCGACAAGGGTAAGAAAGTGTTTCAGGGCGTGCTCGCCGGCGTGGCCGAGGGTGCGTTCGTCGAGCTCGAAGAAGCGGGCGTGAGGGTGCGGGTCCGACACGCAGACATCGCACGCGCCCACCTCGTTCATCGGTTCTAGGCAAGGAGAGCGGGCTCCCTCGGGGCCTGCACGGTGAAGCCATGGCACAGGAGCCTCTCAAGCAGGTCATCGAGTCCGTCAGCCAAGAGAAGGGCATCGATCCGAAGGTCCTCATCGAGGCCATCGAGCAAGCGATCCTCACGGCGGCGAAGCGTCAGTTCGGGATGGATCGTGAGCTCGAAGCGGAGTTCAACCCCGAGACCGGCCAGGTCGACCTGAAGATGTACATGACCGTCGTCGACGAGATCGACAACGACGAGACCGAGCTCGCGCTCGAAGACGCGCGTCGCTACGGGCTCGACACCGATCCGGACAATCCGCTGGCCGAAGGCGACGAGCTCGGCTTCCAGATCTTCTACCTCGAAGAGGACGCCGAGAAGGCCCGCAAGCAGGACCGCGAGTTCGGCAAGCTGCTCGGGATCCAGCAGGCGCGCCACGGCTTCGGCCGCATCGCCGCGCAGACCGCCAAGCAGGTCATCATCCAGCGCATCCGCGACGCCGAGCGCGACCGCGTCTTCGCGGAGTTCAAGAACCGCAAGGGCGAGCTCATCAGCGGCACCGTCCGCCGCTTCGAGCGCGGCTCGAACATCATCGTCGAGCTCGACCGGGCGAGCGATGGTCAGCAGCGGACCGTGGAGGCCGTGTTGCCGCCGCGGGAGCAGACCCCGCGCGAGAGCTACCGCCCCTCGGATCGCATCGTCGCGCTCCTCAAGGACATCGACCGCGAGGCGCGGGGCCCGCAGATCATCCTCTCGCGCACCGACGTCGGGCTCCTCGTGAAGCTCTTCGAGATGGAGGTCCCCGAGATCTACGAGGGGATCGTCCGCATCGTCGCGGCCGCCCGCGAGCCTGGAGCCCGCAGCAAGATCGCCGTCTCGAGCCGTGACGCCGACGTCGATCCGGTCGGCGCCTGCGTCGGCATGAAGGGCTCGCGCGTCCAGGCGGTCGTGCAGGAGCTCCGCGGCGAGAAGATCGACATCGTGCCCTTCGACAAGGATCCGGCGCGCTTCGTCTGCAACGCCATCGCGCCGGCCGAGGTCGTCCGCGTCGTCATCGACGAGACGAACAACACGATGGAGCTCGTGGTGCCGGACGCGAAGCTCAGCCTCGCGATCGGTCGTCGTGGGCAGAACGTCCGTCTCGCCTCGCAGCTCACGGGCTGGAAGCTCGACATCATCAGCGAGTCCCGCTTCAAGCAGATGGAGGAGGAGGCGATGGCCGAGCTCTTCCGCGTGGACGAGAACGAGGACATCGCGCGCAACCTCTACCGGATGGGCTTCCGAACGCTCGACGAGGTCGCCGAGGCGAGCACCGACGAGCTCCTCGAGGTCGACGGAATCCTGCCGTCGACCGTCGAGCGCTTGCGCGACCAGGCCGCGAAGGCCACCGAGGAGGTCCGGCGCGAGCGTATCGAGGCGGCCGCCAAGCGCGCCGAGCTGCCGAGCGAGCGCGAGAAGCTGCTCATGGTCCGCGGCATCTCCGAGCGTATCGCCGACGTCCTCGAGAAGGGCGGCTACGGGAGCGTGGGCGCGATCACGCGCGAGCAGGATCTCGACCGGTTCGCGCTGCGGGTGAAGATCCCGCACGAGCTCGCGGCGGAGTTCCGCGAGGACGCCGAGCGCTTCCTCGCGCAGGACTGGCCGGCGATCGAGGCCGGCGTGGCGGCCGAGGCCGAGCGCGAGGCCGCGCGCCGCGCGGTGCGCGAGGTCGAGGAGGCCGAGGCCGCCGAGCGCGCGGCAGCGAGCGAGGCGGGCGCCAGCGCCCCCGAGAACGAGATGGTCGAGGAGTGAACGGATGAACGCCTCCGCACGAGCGCGCGCCGAGGGCGCGACCCGGACCTGCGCGGGATGCCGAGAGGCGTTCCCGCAGGACGCGCTCGTGCGTCTGGCGATCGTCCCCGAGGCGCCTTGGCTCGTGCCCGACGCGAAGGGACGGCTCGGAGGCCGCGGGGTCTGGGTGCGACCGCGCCGCGAGTGCATCGAGCGAGCGGCCCGCAAGGGGGGCTTCGCGCGCGCGCTCAAGCGCAAGGTCACGATCGACCCCGACGGGCTGGCGGACCTGCTGGTCGCGCAGCTCGAGGAGCGGCTGCGCAGCCTGGTGCTCGGCGCGCAGCGCGGGCGGCACCTCGTCGTCGGTCACGACGCGGTGCAAGAGAGCGTGCACCGCGGGCGCGCTCGCCTCCTCTGGGTCGCCGAGGATGCGGGGCGACGTGACGATCTCGAGGAGCGCGCGGCGCGCCTCGACCAAGCGTGCCTCGTCTGGGGCACGCGCGAATTCATCGGCGATCTCTTGGGCCGCGAGCAGGTCGCGGTGGTCGCCGTGGAGGACGAGGGCCTCGCCCGCGCCCTCGTACGCGTGGCGGAGCAACTCGGCGGCTTGCGCGCCGGGTCCCCGTCCCGCCATAAGGAGGCGCGCGGCGAGAGCCCCGCCACGCCGGAGGACCGGAAGCCAGCATGAGTAAGGTAAGGGTATACGAGGTCGCTCGCGAGCTCGGCATGGACCATCGGGAGCTGATCCAGCGGGTGGGGACCCTGGGGATCCAGGTGAAGAACCACATGAGCGTGCTCGAGCCTGCAGAGGTCGAGCGCGTCAAGCGCGCGCTCGATCGCTCGCGCGCGGAGGCGACCGTGGAAGAGCAGATTCGGCCGACCGTGACTCGTCGGCGTTCCAAGCGTCGAGACGACGAAGCGCCCGAGAAGGAGCCGTCTTTCGCTCCGGCGCCCGCCGTCGCGCCGGCGCGACG
>JAHBWH010000208.1 GCA_019637115.1 Myxococcales bacterium
GGGGCGCGGCCGAGAAGATCTCCTCACCCTCCTCTGGGCCGCGCGCCTCGCGCGGCCCAGAGCAGGGTGCCGCGTCTCTGCCCGCGAACCCGCCCCCGCGGTGTCCCGTCCCTTGCCGTCTGGATCAGCCGCCTCCGCAATCACCCGCAAGGGTCGGGGGGTGAACGCGTACATCTCGGGAGCTGAAATGCAACCGAAATGCGGCGCGGGAGGGATGGCCCCACACCGCGAAGCGGTCACCTCGAGGCCGACTGCCGTCGTCGTCGACTGGGACTCGCGCTGTGGCTCTCCCTCCGCGCTGGGCGAGGGATGGGGCGCCGCGGGGGCGGGGGCGCGGCCGAGAAGATCTCCTCACCCTCCTCTGGGCCGCGCGCCGCGCGCGGACCAAAGGAGGGTGCCGCGTCTCCAGCCGCGAACCCCGTCCCCGCGGCGCCCCATCGCTGGCCGTCTGGATCGGCTTGCAATCACCCGCAGGGGTCGGGGGTGAACGCGTACAATCGCCGTCGGTCGGCGAAAGCGACATCCGCCACGCGAGCGCCCGCCTGCGTCCGTCACCCCCATGGCGTAGGCTCCCCCAGGCGTGGCCGAGGGTCACGCGGGCGCCCACGTGGCGCCCCGTTCTGGCGTGAGAGCAGGCATGGATCTCGGTCACCTCAACCCCCCGCAGCGGCAGGCCGTCCTCCACGAGGGCGGGCCGCTCGTGGTCTTCGCGGGCGCGGGCAGCGGCAAGACCCGCGTGATCACTCATCGAATCGCGCATCTCGTGGCCACGCGCGGGGTGCCGCCGTGGCGGATCTTGGCGGTGACCTTCACCAACAAGGCCGCCGGCGAGATGCGCGAGCGGCTCGAGCACCTCGTCCCGGGGGGCGCGCGTGGGCTCGCCGTCGGCACCTTTCACTCCATCTGCGCGCGCCTACTCCGCACGCACGCTGAGGCGGCCGGGGTGAAGAAGGACTTCGTCATCTACGACGACCAGGACCAGCAGGCGATGCTCAAGCGCGTGCTCGGCGACCTGAACCTCGACCCCAAGGAGCTGCCCCCCAAGCAGATCGCCGGGGCCATCAACCGCGCCAAGCAAGAGATGACCTCGCCCGAGCAGATGGCGACCGGCGGGGACGCTTGGCAGGAGCTGGTCCAGCGCATCTACGTCACCTACGAGGAGCGCATGGCGAAGTCGGGGGCGCTCGACTTCGGCGATCTGATCTACCGGATGGTGCGCGCGCTCGAGAAGAACGACGCGCTGCGCGAGCAGCTCGCGGGGCGCTTCCTGCACCAGCACGTCGACGAGTTCCAGGACACGAACCACGCCCAGCTCCGCCTGGTCCGGGCGCTCTCGAGCGTGCACCCGAACCTCGTCGTGGTCGGCGACGACGACCAGTCGATCTACCGCTGGCGAGGCGCCGACCGGCGCAACATCCTCGACTTCCGCCGCGCCTATCCGAGCGCGCAGGTGGTGAAGCTCGAGCAGAACTACCGCTCCACCCAGCGAATCTTGCGCGTGGCGCACGCGGTCATCGAGAAGAACTACGACCGCGAGCCCAAGCAGCTCTGGACCGACAACCCCGAGGGCGACAAGGTCTTCGTCCTGCGCTGCGAGGACGAGCGCGACGAGGCGCGCGCGGTCGTGCGCGGGGTCATCGAGCTGCAGCGCAAGGGGGCGCCGCTCTCGGAGGTCGCCGTCTTCTACCGGACGCACGCGCAGTCGCGCGTGCTCGAAGAGGCGCTGCGGCAGTCGAACGTGCCCTACCGCATCGTCGGGGGCGTGCGCTTCTACGATCGCGCCGAGGTGAAGGACCTGCTCGCGTACCTCCGGATCATCCAGAACCCCGAGGACGACGTCAGCTTGCTGCGCGTCGTGAACGTGCCGGCGCGCGGCATCGGCAAGACGAGCGTCACGCGGCTGCTCGACGACGCCGCGCGCGAGGGCCAGAGCGTCTGGGAGGCGCTCGGCCAGGTCGACCGCTCGGACGCGCACGGGGCGGCGGCGACGAGGAAGCTCGCCGCGTTCCGCGAGCTGCTCGACGAGCTGCGCGCGGACGCCCGGCGCCTGCCGCTCTCGGACCTCGGCGGCGCGGTGCTCATGCGCACGGGCTACCTCGAGATGCTCAAGCGCGACGACTCGCCGGAGGCCGAGGCGCGGCGGGAGAACCTCGCGGAGCTCGTCGGCTCCATCCAGCAGTTCACCCGCGAGCACCCGGACGCGACGCTCGCGGACTTCCTCGAGGACGTGACGCTCCAGTCCGACGTCGTCGAAGAGGCCGGCCGCGAGACCGTCACGCTCATGACGGTGCACGCGGCCAAGGGCCTCGAGTTCGACACCGTGATGGTCACCGGGCTCGAAGAGCGCATGTTCCCGATGCGCGGCACCGATCCGGCCGAGGACCCCGAGGAGCTCGAAGAGGAGCGCCGCCTCGCGTACGTCGCGTTCACGCGCGCGCGCCGCACGCTCATCCTGAGCTACGCCGGGGTGCGGAACATCTACGGGCAGATGCGCGTCGGCGACCCCTCGCGCTTCCTGCTCGACATCCCGCGGGCAGATGCGCTGTGGATCGGCGCCGAGCCGCGGCGCGCGGCGCCCGTCCGGCCCCGCGCCTATCAGCCCGACCCTTGGGACCTGCCCACCGAGCCGGTGCGGCCCCGGAAGCGGTCGCCTGCGGACTCGAACGAGAGCTACGTCGACTACTCCGAAGGCTCCGACCTCGGGGGCGGCGGCTTCAGCCCCGGGATGCGTGTGCGGCACGCCAAGTTCGGGGTCGGCGAGGTGCGCCGGGTCGAGAGCGGCATGGTCCCGAAGGCCCACGTGATCTTCCCCGGCTGGGGCGCGAAGACGCTCGCGGTCACCTACCTCGAGCCGGTCTGACCGACCGCGAGGTCCCGCCGCGCCGGGACTCGCGGCTCAGCTTGCCGCCGGTCGAACGTTGCACCCTCGACTGAGCCTGCTCGACTGAGCCGCCTGCTCGACTGAGCCTGGTCGACTGAGCCTGGTCGACTGAGCCTGGTCGACTGAGCCTGCGCGACTGAGCCTGCGCGACTGAGCCTGGTCGACTGAGTCTGCTCGACTGAGCCTGGTCGACTGAGCCTGGTCGACTGAGCCTGGTCGACTGAGCCTGGTCGACTGAGCCTGCTCGACTGAGCCTGCTCGACTGAGCCTGCTCATGTCCGCCTAGCCGAGCGGGAGCAGCAGCGCCCCGAGGGCCGCGCCGCCGAGCCATGGGCTGCTCGACTCTGTCTGCTCGTGTCCGCAGCCGGTCGCGGCGGGCGGGCGCTGGCGGCGGAGCCTGCGGGTCGACGCAGCGGGGACGCGCGGAGCGCTCAGGCGTCGAGGGTGGAGAGGTCAGTCCTTGGCCTTCGCCTTGGACTTCTTCTTCTCGGCCTTCGGCTTCGTTTCGGCCTTCGCCTCCGACTTCGTCTCGGAGGTCGAGGACTCGCTCGCCGAGCTGCCCGAGCCCGTGGCGTTCGACGGCCCCGAGTAGAGGTCCGAGTACCATCCCCCGCCCTTCAGGATGAAGCCGGTGCCGCCGACCATTCGTCGCGCCTTCAGCGCCCCGCACTCGGGACACTTCTTGATGGGCTTCTCGGTGATGCGCTGTTCCTTCTCGAACTCGTGCCCACAGGCGTCACATCGGTACTCGTAGGTCGGCATCGCGGTACTCCGAAAGCGGCCGCAATTTGCGAGCGACGGCCCCTCTGTCAAGCACTCTCGCTCGGCGAGTGCCAACGCCGAGGCCCGAACGCAGATCCTGGCGCGGCCCGAGGCCATCGAACCTGAGCACCACGCCCCCCGACACCCAAGCAAAGCGCGCAACGGCGAAAAAAAGTTCGTCAACGGACGCAACTGGCCAGCGTTCGTGCCGAAGAGCGCCTCGTTCACACGAGGACGCATGGACGACGACGACGAGCTCCCGCCCCCTGATGACACCGAAGACCCGTCTCCCCCGCCCGAGGGCACGCCCGACGCGCCAGGCGAGGGAGAGGCCGACGCCCCGGAAGGCGAAAGCGGTCCTTCGGTCGGAGAGGTCGCCAACAAGATCAAGAAGCAGGCCGAAGCGGTCGGGACTGGCCTCGAGGCGGCGGGGAAGATCATCGATGGCCTCACCTCGGGCGACGGAGTCACCGCGGGCGTGTACATGGGGAAGGCCACCGCGGCGCTCGGGACCCACGTGGGGGGCGTCGCTGGTGGTGAGACCCTGGGGAAGATCGGCGAGCTCGCCGGCAAGGCCTCGAACGCCGCCGCCTCGGGCGTGAAGGCGATCCAGAAGGCCAAGAAGGCCGCCAAGAAGGGAGGCGAGCGGGCGCGAGAGCGGGAAGAAGCCGAGGAGCGTCGGCAGTCTGCCGCCGCCGAAGAGCGGCTCGAGGCCGCGCTGGTGGAAGCCGAGCACGCGCTCGGGATGGAGCCGAAGCGGGTCTCGCTCGGCTTCGAGGTCGGCGACGAGGCTGACCTCCCGCGTCTCTTGGTCTCGAGCTTCACGCTCGACGAGGCGATGGACACGCCCTACCGGGCCGAGATCTCGCTCATCGCGGCGCGCCGACGGGATGACGATCCCCAGTTCGAGCGCCTGGTGGGTCGCTCGGTGGCGCTCGTGATCGAGCGCGACGTGCTCTGTCGGAAGGTGCACGGCATCATCGAGCGTGTCTCGTTCGGCCGCGCGAGCGAGCGCGAGTGGTACGTCGACGTCGTGGTCGTGCCCGCGCTCGCGCTGCTCGGCTACGGCAAGAACCGCCGCATCTTCCAGAGCCAGAGCATCCCCGACGTGCTGCAGACGGTGCTCGGGATGCGGCTCGCGACCCTGGGGCGCGAGGTGCGGATGGACGTCGACCAGGACGCCTACCCCATCCACGAGACCATCACGCAGTTCGACGAGTCGGACCTCGCGTTCTGCCAGCAGCTGATGTGCGAGGCGGGCATCGGCTACTGGTTCGCCGCGAGCACGGAGCTCGACGCCGAGGAGCTGGTGCTGAGCGACCGCAACGAGGCGTTCGCGCGGGTGCCGACGCTCGGCGCGGCTGGGGTGCTCCCCTACGAGCAGCGCCGGACCGCCGACGTGCGCCTCGCCGAGCCGATGTACGTGCTCGAAGAGCGACGTTCGCTCTCGACGACGGTGGTGAGCATCGGCGACGTGCAATGGACCGACCGCGCGGTGAGCGCGTCGGAGCCTCACCCGCTCGCGCGAGGGCTGCAGCTCGGCATGGCGTTCGCGCTCATCGACGACGACTCGGTGCCCGCGCAGGGTGACGCCGCGATGGAGACCTACGCCTTCGCCGAGCGCGGGCCCTTCACGCCGGATGGCGAGGTCTACGAGCAGCGCCAAGAGGCGCTCGACCTCTACACGCAGGCGGCGACCCTGTCGCGCTACGGCTTCCGCGCGGAGAGCGTAGCGATCGGCTGCGCGCCAGGGCACGTCTTCGAGCTCACCGGCCACCCCCGCGAGGAGCTCAACTACGACTACCTCATCCTCGGCGTGCGTCACACCGGCCGGAGAGGGGCCTCGAGGGCGTTCGAGGGCACCGTGCTCGGAGGCGCAGAGACCGACGAGTACGAGAACGAGCTGCGCTGCGTCCGCACCGAGCACGTCTACCGGCCGCCGACGCACGAGCTCGCGCGGCTGCGGCCCTCGCCTCCGCCGGTGCAGAGCGCGACCGTCATCGGCTCGTCGCCCGACGACGCTGAGGAGGTCGTGACCGACGCGCATGGGCGCGTGCGTGTCGCGTTCGCGTGGGACCGCGGGGAGGTCGGCGCGGGGACCACGGCTTGGCTTCGGGTCGCGCAGCCCTGGGCTGGCGAGGGATACGGCGCTTGGTTCCTGCCGCGCGTCGGCAATTCGGTCCTCGTGTCGTTCCTCGACGGTGACGTCGACCGCCCGGTGATCGTCGGCTCAGTCCACGACGGGCCGAACCCGGCGCCGTGGGGGCCCTCGGTGCTCGACAACAAGACGCGCTTCGGGATCCACACGCGCTCGACCCCTGGGGACGGCAGCAAATACAACGAGCTCTCGTTCGAGGACGCCGAAGGCAAGGAGGAGATCTTCCTCCACGCTCAGCGGAACCTGCGCGAGCGCGTGCGCGCCGCCCACACGACGAGCGTGGGCGCGTCGCAGACGCTCACGGTGGGCAAGCACCAGGTCGTCACCATCGACGGCAGCCAGAACGTCACCATCAAGGGCGAGGAGGAGTCGGGCGGGGTGACGGGCGCGTCGCTCGACGTGACGGGCGACTACGCGGTCGAGACCTCGAACACGATCCACGCGAAGGCGCCGAAATCGATCACGCTCGAGTGTGAGGACTCCAAGATCACGCTGGCGCCCGGGAAGATCGTGATCGCGACGGCGGGCTCGAAGCTCGAGATCACGGCCGACATCCTCGCGCAGGCCGCGAACGGCTCGATCCTCCGGATGAAGGACTCCGCGAAGCTCGTGTCGAAGGACAACTCGGAGGTCTACCTCGACGCGAACGGACTCTTCCGCGCGTCGCACGGCTCGTACGTGAAGCTCGACGACAAGGCGCGGATGGAGTCGAAGGGGATGGCCTCGCTCACCTTGAGCGGGGACGCGGAGCTCGTGGGCACCGAAGCGAGCATGTCGGGTAAGACGAAGGCGTTCGTCTCGGGTGGCGTCGAGGCCACCCTCGGCGCGGGCAGCTCGGCCGTGAAGACGAGCCCGTCGGGCACCGAGGCCTCGGGCGTGCAAGTCAACCTCAGCGGCACGGCGATGGTGAACATCGCGGGCCCCATCGTGAAGATCAACTGAGATGGACGCGCTCACCCGACCGCTCGAGCGCGTCGTCGAGGCGACGGACCACTTCGTCCGCACGCCCTCGCTTCGGCTGCTCTACGTCTCGACAACGCAGGTCCTCCGCGAGGCGGTGCTCCGGCACGTCTGCGCGGCCGAGCTGCTCGACCACAACACGACGCCCTTCTTCGTGCTCGAGGGCGCGACGGAGAAGGACGACGACGGCTGGACGACACGCGCCGAGGAGCTCCGCCTCGACTGGGAGCAGCTCGCCGAGAGCGCGCCACCAGGGCTGCTGCCTGCCCTCTGGGCGCCCGAGCGGGCGTCCACCGCCTTCGAGCGCTTCGGACTCGAGCTCGGCCGCGCGCTCGGCTCGTCGCGTGCGCCGATGACTGGCTTGACCATCGTGCTCGCGCCGGTGTGGATCACGGACGGCGAGCGCTGGCGGCGAGACCTCGCGGCGCTCTTGCGTGAGCGGACCTTCGCGCAGGCGCGCTTGGTCGTGGTCGAGGCCGACAGCGTGGAGACGGCCCCGCTCCTCGAAGGCTGGGACGGGGCCGAACAGGTCGACGCGCGCGTGCAGGAAGCGGACGTCGCAGCGGAGGCTGCCCACCGGCTCGCGGGCATGAAGAGCGCGCCGCCGGGGGCGACGGGGCCCCGGGTCGCGGGCGCCGCGGGGCCGGACGTGACCCCACCCCGTCGGATCAAGGACGCCGCGCCGCTGACGGCCGAGCAGGTCGAGGCCAAGGCGCAAGAGCTCGGCGTGCCCGCGGCGTACCTACGGCCCGAGGTGATGCAGCACCTCAACGTGCTGCTGGCGACGGCAGCGCTCGCGGCGCGCAGCGGAGACCTCGCCGAGGGCGTGCGGGCGCAGCGCGAGGCGCGCGACGTCTGCCGGGTGCACGGGCTCGCGCTCGAGGAGGTCGTCTGTGAGCTGGTGCTCGGCGGCTACCTCTTGCAGGGCGGCGAGCACGGGCTCGCGCTCGAGCGCTACCGCGAGGCGCGCGCCCTCGCCGACGCGCGCGGGCTCTCGGCGCAGGCGGTCCAGGCGCTGATGGCGGTGGGGGCATGCCTCGTCGTCACCAAACGCTTCGACGACGCGGTGAAAGCATACGCCGAGGCCGGACACCTGGGTGCGGGCTCGGGCGCGAAGGAGCTCGCGATCGAGGCCTACCGCATGTGCGGGCAGCTCCTCGCGTCGAAGGGCTTCGACGAGCAGGCGGTCACGGCGTTCCGGCTGGCGCTCGCGCAGGCGGAAGAGGACCCGAGCGTCGGCGCCACCTCGAGCGCCCCCGAGGCCGCGCGCGCGCTCGCCGCGCTCTGCCGGAAGCACCGCATGCACGAGCAGGCCGATGCGCTCGAACAGCAGGCCGCGGCGCTCGAGGCGACCCCGCCCGAGGCGAGCGCGGCGTCCGACGCCACGTCGCCCCCCTCTGGCGACCCGACCTCGGAGGGATGAGCGATGCCGATTCAGAGCACCTTCTACGACCCCGTTGTCGGCCTCGACCTGCACATGGTCGGCGTGATCGTGCCGCCGTCACCGGTGCCGGTACCGACGCCGATCCCGATCCCGTTCGTCGGGATGGTCTTCGATCCGGCGGGTCTCCTCATCGGCGCCGCGATCTCAATGGCGTTTGGAGGTAGTCCCGGCGTCGTGTTGGTCAACGAGATGCCCGTGACCAACTGCGGCACGGACGTCTGGGGAACGCTCGGTGTGCCCCACATCCCGGCGCCCGGCGTGATCTTCATGAAGACCATGGCGCCGGTCTACACGCCGAACGACGCCGCGCTGAACTTCGGCTCGCTCAACACTTCGCTCGCGGGCAGTTTCGGTGTGCGACTCGGCGACATCGCGATGAGCTGCAGCGACCCGGTGCGCCTGCCGAGCAGCGTCGTGATCGCGATCCCGAAGGGGTTGCCGGTGCTGAACATGGCGCCGATGGCGCCGGACATCGACATGATCGTCGGGGCGCTGAAGATGAAGCTCGGCCTCGGGCTCCTCCGAGCCGGCGCGCGGCTCTTCCGCAACTCGCGGCTCGGCTCGGCGTTCTTCAGGCGCACCAGCCATGCCCTTGGCGGCTGCGAGGCGCCGAAGGACGCCGGACGCTGGCGGCAGATGTGGCACCGCGGCGTGCGCTTCGTGACCGGGCACCCGGTCGACGTCGTCACGGGCAACCTCTTCACCGAGGTCGTCGACGCGAGCCTCCCTGGGCCCATCCCGCTCGACATCGAGCGCGTCTACGAGTCGGCTGGCAGCGACAAACGGGGCAGCCTCGGGTGGGGCTGGAACCACTCGCTCGACGAGGCGCTGTGGATGGAGCGCGGCTGCATGGTCGCGCGGCTCGGCGACGGACGCGAGGTCGAGTTCCCCCTCTGGGACCTACCCCATCGCCGGATGCGCGTCGGCGACCAGGTCGAGCGGCTCATCCACAAGATGCGCCTGACGTGCACGGGCCAGGGGACCTACGAGATCGACTTCGCGGACCGCAAGCTCGTGCACGAGTACGGGCCGGTGCCGGGGGGAGACGCGCGCGTCGCGAAGCTCCTGCGCATCCGGACGCGCGACCGGGCGCACGCCATCGAGCTGCACTACGACGGGCGCGGGCTTCTGGAGTGGGTGCGGGACAGCAGCGGTCGGCTCTTGCGCTTCGAGCACGACGCGGCGGGGCGGGTGGTCGCGCTGAAGATGCCGACGGCGCACGACCGCGGCTGGTCGGTCCACCGCGCGTATGAGTACGACGCGTGGGGTGACCTCGTGAAGGTCACGGACTCGCAGGGCAAGTCGTGGCGCTATCAGTACAAGACGCACCTGCTCGTGCAGGAGACCGACCGCGCGGGGCTCTCGTTCTACTTCCAATACGACGGCATCGGCGCGCTCTCGAAGTGTGTCCGCACGTGGGGCGACGGCGGCATCTACGACCACGAGGTCCACTACGACGCCAAGGGCAAGCGCACGGTCGTCGAGGACTCGTGCGGCGCGTGCACGGTCTACGAGTACGACGTCCGCAACCAGGTCGTGAAGATCGTCGACCCGATCGGCGGCGTGACGCTTCTCGAGCACGACCCCGAGACGGGGACGACGACGCGCGAGGTGGACCCGTCGGGCGCCGAGCAGCTGATGGGGCGCGACGAGCGGGGAAACCTGATCGTGCTCACGGACGCTGCGGGGGCGACGACGCTCGTCGACTACGACGAGCACGACCAGCCGGTGCGCGCGGTGGATCCGCGCGGGGGCGAGTGGCGTTGGGGGTACGACCGAGGCGGGCGGGTGCGAGAGACGACGCTGCCGGACGGTGCGCAGCAGCGCTTCGAATGGCAGGACGGGCTCTTGGTCGCGGCCATCGACCCACTCGGTCGCCGGACCGAGCTCGCGTACGATGAGGCCAGGCAGCCAGTGCGCGTGCGGCTCCCGAACGGGGCGGAGGTGACGACGCGCTACGACGGGCGCGGGCGCGTCGTGCGGTCGGACGACCCGCGGGGCGGGCGCGTGGAGGTGCGCTACGACAGCGAGGACCGAACGCTCGAGGTCGTCGGTCCGACGGGGCTCCCCGAGCGCTTCGCCTACGACGCCGAGGGGAACATGCTCGCGGCCGAGAGCGCAACCCGCTCGGTACGGTTCCGCTACGGGCACTTCCATCGGGTCACTGAGCGGGAGGAAGACGGGACCACGCTGCGGTTCACGTACGACACCGAGGACCGGCTGGTCGGGGTGACGAACGAGCACGGCGAGACGTACACCTACGAGCTCGACCCCGCGGGAAACGTGAGCGCGGAGAGCGGCTTCGACGGGGCGCGGACGCTCTTCGTGCGAGACGGGGCGGGGCGGACGACGACGCGGCTGTTGCCGAGCGGGCGGGCGTCGGCGATGAGCTACGACGCCGCGGGGCGGCTGAGCGAGGTGACGCACGACGACGGGACCTTCGCGCGGTTCACGTACGACGAGGGCGGGCAGCTCGTGCGGGCGGAGAGCGAGGGCTCGGACGTGCGCTTCGAGCGGGACGTGCTCGGGCGGGTGGTGCGCGAGAGCCAGGACGGGGGCGCGACGTGGGTCGGGTCCGGGTACTACGCGGACGGCACGCGCGGACGGATGGAGACGAGCCTCGGGGCGCGGCAGGACGTCGAGGTCGATCCGCTCGGCGAGGTCGGGGCGCTGCACCACGGCGACCCGATGCGCCCGTTCACGCTGGCGTTCGCGCGAGACGCGCTCGGCGCGGAGGTCATGCGCGCGATTCCGGGCGGGCTCGAGGTGCACTGGAGCCGCGACGCCGCGGGACGCCCGATGGCGCGACGCACCGTGCAGCGCGTGGGTCCAGGCGGCCCGTACGTCCCGCCGCGCCCTGGAGAGCCGCCGCGCCCCATCCCGCCGCCGATGGAGCTCGACCTGATGGGGTACGAGTGGCGAGGGGACGATCAGATCGCCGCGCTGACGAACACACGTCGGGGCGACCGGCGCTTCGAGCACGACCGGCGCGGACGGCTCATCCGAGAGCAGCGCGGTGGGGTGACGATCGAGCGCGCGATGGACGCGGTGGGGAACGTGTACCGCCGAGCGGACGGCCGGGACCGGGTGTACGGACCCGGCGGGGTGCTCGAGGTCGCGCAGGCGTCGGATGGGTCGGGGGTCATCCGCTACGCGCACGACGCAGATGGAAACCAGACGGAGAAGGTCGAGCCCGACGGGACGCGGTGGACCTACCGCTGGAACGGCCACGGCATGCTCGCCGAGGTCGAGCGGCGGCGAGGCGGGGCGGACGATGGGCCCGAGGCGCGTGCGGCGGATGAAGGACGATTGCCGCCACCCGATCTGCGGCTCCGCTTCAGCTACGACCCCTTCGCGCGCCGGGTCTCGAAGACGGTGCTGCACCTCGGTCCCGACGGCGAAGAGGTGGAGAGCCAAGAGACGCGCTTCGTGTGGGACGGCCACGTGGTGGCGCACGAGATCGACACCGAGCGGGGCGAGACCACCTGGTACTGGGAGCCGGAGACGTTCACGCCGGTGGCGAAAGAGCAGGGGGGCAAGCGGTGGTCGATCGCGTCGGACCACCTCGGCACGCCGACGGAGATGTATGATGAGGTCGGCCGCCTAGCGTGGCGGATGCAGCTCGACGTTTACGGGGTCGCGACGTTCGAGGTGGGACAGCCGGAGGACTGTCCGTGGAGGTGGCCGGGGCAATATGAGGATCGGGAGACTGGAGAGTACTATAATCGGTTCAGGTACTACCACAGCACGTCCGGCGTATATGCTTCGCCTGACCCCATCCGAACTCTCGGAGGAACTCCGCATTTTGCTTACGTTGTTGATCCGCTTGAGCTTATCGACCCATACGGGCTATCTGAATGTCTAAACAAACAGCAGCGTCGACGTCTCGCACAGATAAGAGAGCTGGCTCAGGTGCCAGGCAGGAGCGGGACGTCCTTTGTTGTAGATAACAGGCAGGTGCGGCAGCTAGCGGACAGATTCTTGGGTCCGGGGTGGCGCATTCTTCGTCGAGGAAGGGTTGGCGAGATGTGGCTTGAGTCGGCTGATGGAAGGAGATTGGTACGGATGACAGCGCCAAAGCCGAACTCCTCCTATGCGCGCGAGCGCACGGGGCGACAGGCGAACTTCCACCAGCGACCACGGGCCTCCGGTGAATGGCAGGACCAGATCGACGACACTCAGTCTATTTCCAATGTGCATGTGCACGTAAGGTAGTGTGATGCTATGCAGTCTTATAAAGAAATGCTGCACACATCATTGGTCCGCGAGTGGTCTCCGGGCAATTTGGTGGCTTTCTGTAGTTGGTATGCTTTTTGGATAGAGCGTCTCGGTGTGTGGAGTTTGCGGGTCGCCAATCCAGAGGGTCTTGAGGCGCATTTGCGCGCTGATGGTGGAAGGCCCGTGGGGTACCCGCTTGTTGTGATGTCGAAATGGGACTCAGAGGGGCTTGAGTCGTGGGTGGAATCGTGCGTTAGGCAAGCTGTCAAAGGTGTTGGTGTCGACCCTGTGTCGCGGCTGAGGCGCCACTTTAGCTGGTCAGAGGATTACTGTTTGGACCAAGATCGCGATTCGAGGCATCGGCAGTGGAAGTCTGTCGAAGGTCGTCCAGAAAGAACGTATATCAAGAGGGTCTATGAGTTTAGTAGTGGGCGCAATGTGCGTGGTATGTGGGTGGATGATCCGATGTCTTGTTGCGTGGATATGGTTGTTGATGTCGTCGTTCGTGGGGCCGCAATAGATCCGCTTGTTTACGCTTTGAGGATGGTTACGCCATCGTATCTGTGTGAGATTCGTGGAGATGCTGTGCTGGCACACAGGGGAGTTGTTGTGATGGATGCGTGGGACTCGGAGTCAGTGTGGGCGTGGGTCGAATCGGTGGTGGCGGCATGTGATGTTGGCTCGACGGAGGATATCGTTGACCTTCTCGGCATTCATTTCGAGCCGATAGTGTTTGGTGTGGGGGGGGGCAATTGAGTCGGCCAATGGTTTTGGTGAGTGTCGTGGGTCGTGGGTAGGATTTGGCGGTGAATAGGTACAAGAAAGCGGGCAAGAGTTCACCCCGTTGCGGAGCTCGCGCCGGTAGTAGTCGGTACCGGGTACCAGGCGGAAGGGGTAAAGGGGGCGCGGCGGCGGGGCCGCGGCGGGTCGGAGGACGGCCTCGAGGGGTAGGGCGGCCCGCGAATCTGGGGTGACGGACGGAGGGATGCCCGGCTCAGGCTGGTGCTGGGCCGGGCAGCGCGGCGGGCGCGCGTCTGCGGTCAGTCGGGTGGGTCGCCACTCCGGCGCCCGCGGTCGGTCGACGAGGGGGCGGCCTCGGCCTCGGCGCGGGTGGTGGGCGATGCGTCGGGCTCGCAGGTCGGTTCGAGGTCCTCGGGCTCGTGTCGAGAGCCGGATCTCGGGGTGAGCGACGCGAGCGCTTCGGCGTCGAGTTCGGCTTGGGGGGCGAGCGCGTGGTCGGTCGATACCGGCTCGGGTCCGTGGTGGGTGGCTTCGCGGCGCGTCGCGTCGCGCTCGGCGGCCTCGCGCGCTCGCGCGCTCCGCGCGGCTTGGCGGGCTTCGCGCTTC
>JAHBWH010000209.1 GCA_019637115.1 Myxococcales bacterium
AGCCTCGGTGCCGAGCTTCCCGTTTCGCACGGCGTCACCCAGCACAGGGAGCCGCCGCGCCTCGCGCGCCAGACGAATCCGCGAGCGCACGAGCCCCGCCGAGAGCCCGAGCCGCTCACGGCAATATTGCTCTTCGCTCGCGTAGTCGAGCGACGCCCAGCCGCGCCGATAGAAGACTCGCTCGGCCAGCTCTCCAAAGTAGAGGTCGCGCGCGTCGAGCGTGGCCGCCAGCGTGCGCAGCACCGCGTCGATCGCCTTCGGGCTGCGCGGCAGCGGCGGAAGCTCCGGCGCCTCACCTGCCTCCGTCGGCAGCGCAGCGAGCCGCGCCGCCGCGGCCTCCTCACGCCGCCGCTGCTCCTCGCGCCCGCGTGCCTGCGCGGCGAGCCACCGGGCTTGCTCCTCGGCGACGTCCTCGGGCGTGTTGTGCCAGCCGGGGACGTGCCGCATCACCTCGAGCAGCGACATGTCGCCCTCGGCCAAGAGCAGCTCGAACCACTCACGCGCGCCCGCGCCCTCGACCCCTTGCAAGAGCCAGCGGCCACGCTCGAGCCAGGCGGCGTCCTCGAGCGGCATCGAGAGCCGCAGCGTCACGAAGCGCTCCTCCGGCTCGTCCGGGTCGTGCCCGCGCTCGCGCAAGACCTCACGCGCCTCGCGCACCGTGATGCCCGCCGTCGCCTCGAGCAGCTCCGCCTCGTCCTCTGTCGTCGCGAAGCGGCTCAGCAGCGCGACCATGCACCACGACAGCCGCCCCTCCCAGAACGCCGCGAGCATCTGCGGAAGCTCCACCAGCCTCGACGCCACTGCGCGCGACTCGACCGCCCAGCCCTTGCTGCGCGAGAGCCGCTGGCGCGCATAGGTCGCGAGCGAACGAAAGCCGAGCTCGCGATGATCGCGACCGAGGGCGGCGAGCACGAGCCCGACCTGCAGCCGCACCCGCCCGAGCCCGCGCGCCAAGACGAAGAGCTCAGCGTCGGCCGCCGCACGCTCGGCGGGGCCGAAGTCCACGCGCCAGTCGAAGCGCGGTGGAGGCAAGCCCGTCTCGAGGGGCGTCGTCGCCGGCGCGTCGATCATTTGGGGAGACTACCCGAGGGGTGTGACACGACCTCGCCAACCAGGGCGCCACGCGAGCGGGTCACACCCACGGCGAACGCCGTCTTGCTTCGCGCGCCGGTCGCGGCGAGCTGGCGCGGCTGGTCTACATGCCCTCGCACGCCGTGCGGCTGATGCCGTGCAGGACGGCGTGCAGGTCTCGCCGGTGACCTATAGGGCCGCTGGCGCCGTCGCCACCGCTTCGTGCGGGTACAGGGGGGCCGACCCGGGTTTGTTCAAGGCGTTCGGCGATCCGCAGGGTCATCTCGAGCCGGACCGGGAGCGTGTTCACGAGCGCCCAGGCGCTCCGCGCGAGCCACTCGGGGGCGCCGCCCTGCACGCGGATCCGTCCGCCGTGTGCCGTCGAGTTGGCAGAGCACGCAAGGGTTCGTCAGGTTCTCGAGCTCCTCCCGGCCGCCGTGGGCGCAGAAGACGACGTCGGGCGCCTCACCCGTCGCGCGGGCCGCTGACGCGCGACCACCACGACCACCTCCCTCATTTGAGGCAGGACATGCGTTCAGTCCGCGGATTGTGCCGGATTTCGCCCAACGGCCGCGTCGCGATCGGTACCCTGGCAACATCCGCTCATGACCGACGTCTCCTCTCGCAGCGTCCTCGCCGCGCTCCCCAAGGCGCGGCTCGTCGACCTCGGTCGATCCTTCGGGGTCGCGCTCTCGACGTCGGCTACGAAGGAGCAGCAGGTCGACGCGCTCCTGGGTACGGGGCTCGTGCGCTTCCGTGAGCTCTTGCAGCGGCTAGGCCGCGAGGAGCTGCGCGGCGTGTGTCGCGCACATGGGCTCGATGACTCGGGGCGCGCGCGTCCCCTGCTCGCGGCGCGGATCCTCGAGGCGCACGGTGCGGCGGACACCGTGCCGCCAAAGCCGCTCTTTTCGCCCGGAGAGGCCCCGCGCTACGCCCCTCGGCCCGGCGACATCGTGGTCTGTCGGCACCGGCAGTGGCTGGTCGAGGAGGTCCACGCCCCGCCGGAGCCCGGGCAGCTCACCCGCGTCTGCCTCGTCTGCCTCGATGACGACGATCCGGGACGCGCGCTCGACGTGATGTGGGAGCGCGAGCTCGGCGCGAAGGTGATCCAGCCCGAGGCGCACGGGCTCGGCGAGGTCACGCACGTCGACCCGCCGCGCTACTTCGGCGCCTACCTCCACGCGCTCAAGTGGCACTCGGTCACGGCGACCGACGCGAAGCTCTTCCAGGCGCCGTTTCGCGCGGGGATCCAGCTCATGGATCACCAGCTCACGCCGCTCCGCAAAGCCCTCTCGCTCCCGCGCGCGAACCTCTTCATCGCGGACGACGTCGGCCTCGGCAAGACCATCGAAGCAGGGCTCGTGCTCCAAGAGCTCCAGCTTCGGCAACGCGTCGAGTACGTGCTCGTCGTGTGCCCCGCGTCGGTGGCGCTGCAGTGGCGCGAGGAGATGAGCCGTCGGTTCGGCCTTTACTTCGAGATCATGAACCGCGCCTTCATCGCGCGACGCCGCCAAGAGCGCGGCTTCGGCGTGAACCCGTGGAGCACGCACCACCGCTTCATCATCTCGCACCAGACCCTGCGTCGCCCCGAGTACCGCGACCCGCTGCTGCAACACATCGGAGAGCGCGCGAAGAAGAGCCTGCTCATCCTCGACGAGGCTCACGTCGCAGCGCCCGCCTCGGCCACGAAGTACGCGATCGACTCGCGCATCACGAAGGTGATCCGCGACGTCGCCCCGCGCTTCGAGAACCGCCTCTTCCTCTCCGCCACGCCTCACAACGGGCACTCGAACTCGTTCTCGGCGTTGCTCGAGATCCTCGACCCACAACGATTCACGCGCGGCGTGAAGGTGCAGGGCGCTTCGCAGCTCGACGCGGTGATGGTGCGGCGCCTGAAGGAAGACCTGCGTCAGCTCGGCGTCGAGCACTTCCCACTCCGCAAGCTCGTGCAGGTGAACCTTCACCACGAGGGCGGGCGCTGGAGCTCGAAGGAGCAGGTCTACGACCCGTCCACCAAGCGGCACGAGTCCGGCCACGGAGCGACGCTCGGCGAAGGCGAGCCGGTCGAGCTGCGCCTCTCCGAGATGCTCGCCGAGTACGCGTCGGTCATGCGGCCCACCGTTGAAGGGGCCGGCAAGAAGAAGGCAGGTCGTGGGCGCCTCGTCTTCATCAACCTGCAGAAGCGCCTCTTGAGCAGCGTGGAAGCCTTCGCGCGCACGCTGCGTCTTCACGCCGACGCCGTGCGCGAGGGACGGGCGGCCACGCAGCTCGATCTGTCCGCCGCGCTCCCCAGCACGAGCGATCGCGACGACGACGAATACGGCGAGGACGACGAGCAGCTCGAGGCCGAGGCGGGCGCCGAGATCGCACTCGCCTCGCAGCTCCTCGTCACCCCCGAAGGCCGCGCACGTCAGCTCCTCGACGACATGCTCGGGCTCGCCGAGCGCCACCGTCACGGCGCGGACGCGAAGGCCCGGGCGCTCGTGGAGTGGATCGGTCGCCACCAATGCGCGGCGGTCGCGATCGGCGGCGCCACGAAGGCCTCGGCCGAAGCGCGAGCGTGGGCCGGCACGCGCGTCCTCCTCTTCACCGAGTACGGCGACACCAAGCGTTGGCTCGGTCAGCTCCTGCGCGCCGCCATCGCCGGCACCGACCGCGCCGACGAGCGCATCCTCGAGCTGCACGGCGGCATGAGCGACGAGCAGCGCGAGGAGGTGCAGCGCGCCTTCAACGCGCCGCCCGACGAGCACCCCGTCCGCATCCTCCTCGCGACCGACGCCGCCCGTGAAGGCGTGAACCTCCAAGGCCACTGCGCGGACCTCTTCCACTTCGACGTGCCCTGGAACCCCGCGCGCATGGAGCAGCGCAACGGCCGGATCGACCGCACGCTCCAGCCCTCGCCCGTCGTGCGCTGCCACTACTTCCTCTACCCGCAGCGCAAAGAGGACCTCGTCCTCGCGAAGCTCGCCGAGAAGGTCGAGACCATCCAGCGCGAGCTCGGCTCCCTCGGCGCCGTGCTCATGGACCGCCTCTCCGACGCGCTCGCGAACGGCATCGAGGCGAACACCGCCGACGCCCTCGACGAAGCGATGGAGACGCGAGGCTTCCGCGAGACCACGAAGGCCGAGCTCGAGTCGCAACGCGACGACCGCGCGAAGCTGCGCGAGGAGATCGAAGAAGCGGGCGAGATCCTCAACCGCTCCCGCAAGGTCCTCGACTTCGACCCCGCGCTGCTCCGCGACGCGATCGACGTCGGCCTCGAGCTCGCCGGCGCCGACAAGCTCGCCCCGACCGAGCGCGAGGGAGTCTGGACGGTCCCCGAGCTACCCGACGCGTGGCAGCGCACCCTCGACACGCTTCGGCCTCCGCGCGGCCGCGACGAGCCCTTCTGGGAGTTCCGCAAGCGCCCCCCGCAGCCCGTCGTCTTCCGGCCCCCACCGAAGATGAACGACGCGCTCGTCCACCTGCACCTCCAGCACCCGCTCGTGCAGCGCATCCTCGGCCGCTTCCTCGCCCAAGGCTACGGCGCCCACGACCTCAGCCGCGTCGCCGTGGTGCGCACCCGCCACGACGCCCTCGTGCGGGTGATCGCGTTCGGACGCCTCAGCCTCTTCGGGCCCGGTGCCGTGCGCCTGCACGACCAGCTCCTCTCCGTCGCGGCGCGCTGGGTCGAAGGCAGCGCGGACCCGCTGCGCCCCTTCGCCGACGAGGCCGACCGCAAGGCCATCGAGCTCCTCGAGCAGGTCCTCACGGAGGCGCCGTCGCTCGACGCGGTGGGTCCTGCGATCCAGGCGCGCGTGGTCACCGCTGCGCCCGCGCTCTTCCGCGACCTCTGGCCGCACATCCGCGACGAAGCCGACGCCGTCGCCAAGGACGCCCTCGACAAGCTCGCGACGCGCGCCCACGAAGAGTCCGACGCGCTCCGCGGCATCCTCGAAGGCCAGCGCAAGGCGATCATCGAGGAGACCAAGGCCCGCGCGCAGCTCGCGCTCGACTTCACGGAAGCGGAGAAGGCGCAGCGCGATCAGTTCGAGGCGGACAAGCGGTACATGGACGACCGGCTGGTGGCGATTCAGCGGGAGATTGAGACGGAGCCTCAGCAGATCGAGGCGCTCTATCGGGTCGCGCTCCATCGGCTCGAGCCGGTGGGGTTGGTGGTCCTTTGGCCGGAGACGAGGGGGTAAGGATGGGAACACAAAAGCACAACGGATCACTCTATTTCGATCAGAACAAGACAAAAAAGAACGACAGGTACGTCGCGTGGATCGATCTGCTCGGCACGAAGTCTTCGATGCTGACATCGCATGCTAGAACTGTGAACTTTGTAATGAGAATTCATCTCGCATGCCTCGCAACGACGCGTCCCAACGGATTGTCCATACACCCCATGAACGACGGCGTGTTCATTGTATCCGAGAGAGGTCAAGCGGTGCTCGATTTTGTTAAGAAGATCATGGGTAGTCTATCGGATCTGTTCTGTAACGAGTCGCAGCCTGAGTTGCGATTCATGGCACGAGGTGCGATCGCATACGGCCCCGTAAGTATTGGATCCGCCGACCTTGCTGCTGGATCCAATCTTTTGGCAGGCCATGCAACATATGTTGACTCCATCGTTCTAGGGATGCCTCTTGCGCAGTCGTATGAGTCTGAGAAGAGGGCGCCGCCATTTGGCATCTACGTGCATGAGTCTGCGCGAGTATTTGGAGACAAGTCGACGCCAAGGGTCTTCTATCGGTGGCTTGGATCAAATAAGACAAAGTCCTCCGCAATCCTTGCTGCACTCAAGGCTCATTTTGCGTGGATGGGCGCGCATAAGAGCGAGTGCATGGTCGATGGTGAATGGCTAAAAAAGATTGAAGATCTGTCTTGTGAGTACTTCGGATGAGCGATCTCGAGAAACGCTTCCACGAGACCTGGCTCGGCATGGTGCAGCCCGTCGAGGGGCTCGTCGTGTCGGTGCCGGTGCTCGTCGAGGCCCAGTGCATGGCGCGGCAGACGCCCGACGTGCAGCAGCGACTCATCGAGCTCGCGCCGCCCACGCGCGACGAGTCGACGGGGCCAACGAGCTTCACGATCCGCGACCTCGACAGCTTCCTGTCTGAGCTTCTCCAGCTCTCGCCGGAGCTGTTCGATCGCGGCGAGGGATTGCCCGAAGAGCTCTCGCTCTACGTGCCCGAAGGACGGCAGACGATTCGGCCCACGCGCGGGCTTCGGCGCCTCGACGGCGACACGCCGGACGAGATTCCCGAGGCCGAGGCCACGCCCTCGAGCCGGGCGGGCGCGCGCTACGTCGCGCTCGTCTGGGACCTCGCCGACCCGAACATCGCGGGTGACGAAGGCATCGGGCTCGACCTCGACAAGCCCGAGACCAAGACCGGGCCGTGGGAGTATCCGCCGACCGCGAAGCTCGACCGGCTGCTCCGCCACTGCCGCGTGCCCATCGGTCTGCTCACGAACCGTGAGGTCGTGCGTCTGGTCTACGCGCCGCACGGTGAGTCGTCCGGGCATCTGACCTTCCGGCTCGACGACATGGCGAGCGTGGGCGGGCGGCCCATCCTCGACGCGTTCGTGATGCTGCTCTCCGCGACGCGCTTCTTCGGCGTCGCGGAAGAGAAGGCGCTGCCCGCGCTGCTGAAGCAGAGCCGTCTGCGCCAGGCGAACGTCACGAACGACCTGGCGGACCAGGTCTTCGACGCGTTGCAGATTCTGCTGCGAGGCTTCGAAGCCGCCGCCGAAAGAGATGGCCGCAGCATCCTCGACGACGCGCTCGCGCGCGACGGCGACCACCTCTACAAGGGCCTGCTCACCGTCCTGCTGCGCCTCGTCTTCCTTCTCTACGCGGAGGACCGCGGGCTGCTCCCGCTCGAGCACCGCCACTACGCCGAGCACCTGAGCCTGCTCGGGCTCTTCGAGCGCCTCCAGCACGACCACGGCGCGCACCCCGACTCCATGTCGCGTCGCTTCGGCGCGTGGGCCCACCTCGTCGCGCTCTTTCGCACCCTCTACCTGGGCCTCGAGCACGGCGACCTGCGCCTGCCGCCCCGACGTGGCGCGCTCTTCGACCCGAACACCTATCCCTTCCTCGAAGGCTGGGGCCCCGAAGGCGCGGCGCCGATCGTCATCCCCGAGCACCGCGCCGCCGTCCGCGTGCCCACCGTCGACGACGAGACGGTCTTCCGCGTGCTCGAGAAGCTCCTGCTCTTCGAGGGCCAGCGCCTCAGCTACCGCACCCTCGACGTCGAGCAGATCGGCAGCGTCTACGAGGCGCTCATGGGCTTCCACGTCGTGCGCACCACCGCGCCCGCGGTCTGCCTCCGCCCGAGCGGCCTCTGGCTCACGCCGGAAGAAGCCCTCGAGGTGCCCGCGTCGCGCCGCGCGAAGTGGCTCAAAGAAACCGTCGGCCTCTCGAAGGCGCAGGCGGAGAAGCTCGCGGAGTTGCTGAAGGACGCGAAGACGGAGGACGCGAAGCTCGAAGCCCTCGCGACCTCCTCCATCACCGGCAAGAAGCGCGACCCGAGCCTCGCCCGCGCCCGTGCCGGCCAGCTCGTGCTCCAGCCCGGCACCGAGCGCCGCCGCACCAGCTCGCACTACACGCCGCGCAGTCTCTCCGCGCCCATCGTCCGCCGGACCCTCGAGCCGCTCCTCGCCGCGATGGGCGACACGCCGCGCTCCGACCTGCTGCTCGACCTCAAGATCTGCGACCCCGCGATGGGCAGCGGCGCCTTCTTGGTCGAGGCCTGCCGCTACCTCGCCGATCAGGTCGTCGCCGCGTGGACGCGCGAGGGGAAGCTCGAAGACGTCGCACGCGTCGCCCCCAACGAAGACCCGGTCCTCCACGCACGCCGCCTCGTCGCGCAACGCTGCCTCTACGGCGTCGACCGCAACGACTCCGCCGTCGAGCTCACCAAGCTCTCCCTCTGGCTCGTCACCCTCGCGAAGGACCTCCCCTTCACCTTCGTCGACCACGCGCTCCGCCACGGCGACAGCCTCGTCGGCCTCTCCTTCGATCAGATCCGTCGCGGCCACTGGCGGACCGATGACGGGAAGGGTGGCGACAAGTCCAAGCAGCTCAGCTTCACCGAGCGCGCGCTCCAAGAGGCCCTCGACGAAGCGATCCAGATCCGCCAGCACATCCTCGACCTCGCCACCGACGCCTCGCCCGAGGCCCAACGCGAGAAGGAGCGCCTCGTCGCCGACGCCGCCGACGCGTCCGACCGCGCGCGCCTCATCGCCGACGTGATCGTGGGCGCCTTCTTCGCCGAGACGAAGGACAAGGCCCGCGAGCAAGAGCGCATCCGACGCCTCGCCCTCGTCGAGCGCTGGCTCGCGGGCGAGGACGACGTCGCGCCCGAGCTCCGCGCGCTGCAGCAAGAGATTCGCGCGCGCCTGCCGGTCTTCCACTGGATGCTCGAGTACCCCGAGGTCTTCTACGCGGAGCGGCCGGACCCGCTGGAGGGCGGGAAGGTGAACCGCGCGGCGTTCATGGACGCGTTCGTGGGCAACCCGCCGTTCGCGGGGAAGAACGGGATCACGGAGAGCGGCGGCGAGGGATACCTCGAGTGGTTTCAGGCCGTGCACGTGGGGGCACACGGCAACGCCGATCTCTCGGCGCACTTCTTCCGGCGCGCGGCGACTTTGCTGGGGGCGCATGGGACGATCGGGCTGATCGCGACCAACACGATTGCGCAGGGCGACACGCGGAGCACGGGCCTCCAGTTCCTAGCGTGCCGTGCGGAGCTCGAGAGTCACGCCTCTGCGCCTCTGCGCCTCTGCGTGAGCAATTCAGACACGCGTGACGGAGGAAGCTCGACGGAACCCGTGTTGCCCACGTCGGAGGTCTCACGCAGAGGCGCGGAGGCGCAGAGGGGAGAGACCAACGGTGAGGGCGCGTTCGTGATTTACGACGCCACCTCTTCGATGATGTGGCCCGGCGAGGCCGCCGTGAGCGTCTCCGTCGTGCACCTCGCGTGTGGCCGGCCGGCGGTCTTTGTCGGCGAACCCCGCCTCGACGGGGCGCGTGTTCGCCGCATCAACTCGCGCCTACGTGTGGGCGCCGAACGCGACGACCCTTCGAAGCTCCACGCAAACGACTTGCTCGCGTTTGTGGGCACCAATGTGTTTGGGACTGGGTTCGTACTTGCTCCCGAGGAGGCTCAGCAACTGATTCGGAGCCACCCACCAAACGAGGAGCGAGTCCGGCGATACTTGGGCGGGCAAGAGGTCAACGCCAGCCCTGACCACTCGGCATCACGCTTCGTTATCTCTTTCGAGCAGATGACGTTGGAGAGCGCCGCACAATGGCCCGTGTTGCTCGAAGTCGTAGCAGCGCGAGTCAAACCGGAGAGAGAGCGCCTTAGAGGCAACGCCGACGCGGAGAAACGTCGCAAGCACTGGTGGCTGTTCGGGCGGTGGACACAGACGCTCTACGACTCCCTCGCTCACATCGATCTCTGTCTAGTCACATCGAGCATCTCGAAGCATCGAGTCTTCGCGCGCGTCCCCTCGGACGCAATTTTCAGTCACAACCTCACGGTGTTCGCCGTTTCGTCGGCAGGCTTTGCGGGCGTGCTCCAGTCCCGTATTCACGTGCCATGGGCGGACCTCCATTCATCGGGGCTGGAAGATCGAAGCGGCTACCGGCCGAGCGACTGCTTCGAGACCTTCCCCTTCCCCGAGCCCGACCCCCGCGCGGTCATCCCCACCCTCGAAGACGTCGGCGCCCGCCTCTACGACACCCGCGCCGCGTACATGATCGAGACCCAGCAGGGCCTCACGCAGACCTACAACCGCCTCAAGGACCCGGAGTGCCACGACCCCGAGATCGTGACCCTCCGCCGCCTCCACGAAGAGATGGACCGCGCCGTCCTCGACGCCTACGGCTGGACCGACCTCGAAGTCCCGCCCTACTGCCCCACCACCCCCGCCGAGCACCAAGCCCTCGAACGCTTCAAAGACGAAATCATCGACCGCCTCTTCGTCCTGAACGCGGAACGCGCGGCGGAGGAGGCGAAGAGCGCACCGAAGAAGCCGGCGAAGGGCGCGAAGAACCCGGCGAAGAAGTCGAAGGGCAAGAAGGCGAGCCCGCAGGCGTCGCTCGACCTGGACGACGAGGGGTGACCCACGTGGCCGCTACGAAGCGCGCACCTACGGATCGAATCGTCGAGCTCCTCGATCACATCGACAGGGGCGGCCGCGTATCGGTTCCTTGGATCGTGCGGCAGTTCGGGGTCAGCGAAGGGACCGCCAAGCGGACACTGGCGACCTTGAAGACACGACGACCGACGCTCGTCCCATGCGACGCGACGTGTGAGTCCGGCGCGGAGAAGTTTTGGCGACTTGCCGAGCGCTCCGTTGCGTCGAAGGGGCCAGACCAGGTCGTGGCGCTCGAGCTCGCATATCGGACGTCGACATGGCTCAGCGGGACCCCGCTCCTCCAGGTGCTCTCGACCATCATCGAGGAGGCGCGCTCGGAGACGGCCGATCACGACCAGGACCGCCTGAACACGTTCGTAAGCTCCTTTCACCATCGCACGCGAGGCGACGCGTCCTACGCGGGGAAACGAAACGAACTCGATCGCCTGATGTACTGCATTCGCGAACGTCGACCGTGCGAGTTCGAGTACGAGCGACACGACGGGACGCGCACCTACCGCGTTCATCCGCTGCTCCTCGTCCTGTACCGGACACAGCTCTACCTGGTGGCCCGAAAGCTCCCGGACAAGGCTCGCCGAACCTTCGCGATCGCTGCGATTCGGACGCTCTCCTTCGACCCCACCGAGCCGTCTTTCCCAAGACCTGGTCCGAACGACCTCGACCCGTCGAGCATCTTTCGCGATTCGTTCGGAATCTTCACCGACGTCGGCGAGCCCGAAGACGTCGAGCTGCTGGTGCGCGGTCCTGCCATCGAGCTCTTCTCGCGGTGCCCGGTTCATCCGACGCAGTCGATCGAGGCTACCGACGGCGGGGTGCGCGTGCGTCTTCGTGTCGCTGTCTGCCCCGAGCTCCGCAGCTTCGTTCGGTCTTTGGTTCCGCACGTGCGCGTCTTGGCCCCCGCAGCGCTGCGGGACCACCTCGACGCCGCCGTTCGCCAGTACGTGTCGGAGCAGCTGGATCGTTAAACGATCCTGGCTCCATCGCTCAACGACCTTGCTTCGTCGAGCTGGGTCGTTCGGTGGCCTAGCCCCATTGTGCCTGCCGGACAGCGACACAGCTTCCGCGCGCTCGATGAACGAGCACACAAGGAGCATCCGTAGTGTTGTCGTGTCCCCCAGGTGAGTTCCGCTTCAGGCCGGTCCGTGAGATCGGCAGAGGCGGCTTTGGCATCGTGGACGAGGTTCTGATCGTCTCGAGCGCGTGCGAGCTTCCAATCGGAAGTCGCTGGGCCCGAAAGCGTCTCCACGCCAAGTGGGCAACCGACCCCACGGCCCAAGCGCGCTTCGAGCGCGAGATCGAAGCGCTGCGGTCGATGGACCACCCGAACATCGTTTCCTGCGACGGACACAACCTGCCGGGCGAGGAACGTTTCTACATGATGCCCCTCTTCTCGAACAGCCTTCGCTTGCTCATCGCCGCCCGCAACAAGGTCGGTGATTGGCGTTTCGCGGCGAGCCTAGGGGTCACCGTGGCGGAGGCCCTCGCGTACGCGCACGATCGAAACTTCATCCACCGCGACATCAAGCCCGAGAACCTGCTCTTCAACCCGCAGGGTCCGCTGACGATCACCGACTGGGGTCTCGGCGGGTTCGTTCACCAACACTCCCGCGTGCTCACGCATCTCACCCGAGGCGGCATGGGGACCGAGTACTACTGCTCGGTCGAGCAGTGGACGAACCGACCCTGCGATGATCGCACAGATGTCTACGCGCTCGGAATGACGCTGGACGAGCTCGTGACCGGCGCCCAGCGCCCACTCCCGGCTGTGGGGGTCGGACTCTCGCGATTCTCCCCGCGTTCCTCCGCACCTGGCGCTCAAGCCCTTCATGCGGTCCTCGTGACGATGACCGCGCTGACCCCGAGCGGACGCCTGGCCAACATGCGCACCGTCGCCGCCGAGTTGCGCCGCGTTCGGGACGGCTTGTGAGGAGTCACCATGAAGGTCCGCATGGCACACGTACGCATTCAAGGAATCAACGTCGCCGTCTTCGAGGCTAACGCGCGAGACGATACCGACGCCGGGCGTGCACGATTGCTCGCCGAGCTCTCCGAGCAGGCGCGTCGAGAAGGCCTTCGTGTGGAGAAGGCAGCGCTGGCGTACCGAGATCGATTCTATGGGGCCCCCGATCTGGTCCAGTATCTCGCACGAGCAGGGCGTCCGCGCTGGACTCACACACTTTCGCTCGCCTGACGAAGAGACGGAACGATGTCGACATGGGCTTAGGCACCAAGAGAAATCATCCTTGCTGGTGCAGATCCGGCAAGAAGTACAAGAACTGTCACCTTGGACGCGAGGCTCAACCTCGAAGGTCCGTGAGTGAAGCGCTTGAGCACTTCCGACGTGCCCATCGACCGAGAGCCTGCCTTCATCCCTCCGCGAGCCCGGTGACCTGCTGCGGTCCGCCCATCAGCTCCCACAGCATCCAGCGGAGGGGGTCGCTCGCCAGCATCGCGACGAAAGGTCACGTGCTCGGGTTCAGAGCCGACTTCGGACAGTTGAACGAGACCGGTGGGCGAATCGAGCCGCTCAAGATCGGGCTCAAGAACGCGTCCACGTTCCCGGGGTTCTGTGCAACCCACGACCGAGCCACCTTCGACGCCATCGAGAGGACACCGATCGCGCCGACGACCGAACAAGGGTTCTTGTTGGCCTATCGAGCCGTCTGCAAGGAGCTGTTTCAGAAGCGAGCCCAGCTCGACGTGATGACCGAGGCTCAAGAAACGGGCGACCACGGTTTGAGCCCGCTTGATCAGCTCACCTTTCAGAACTGGGTGAGTAGTCACCTCTCGGGCGTTCGCCTCGGGTTGCGAGATCTAGGTCGGGAGAAGTCCCTCCACGATGCAATCTTGCTCAACCGGACGTGGGACCAGGACTACTGCTTCGTGGCTGTCCCGATCGCGAGCAAGCCAACGATCGTCTCGTCGGGAGCCGTGATCCCTGAGTACGACTTTGCGGGGAACTCGTTGGCCAAGCTCGGGCGCCCCGACCTCGAGTGTGATCTGCTGGCCTTCTCGATCGTCGCAACGGACCACGACGGAGTCGCGCTCTGGGCCTGCCGCCGAGACTCCGAGCATGGGATGAGCTTCCTCCGACAGGCCGCAACGCTCTCGGATGAAGAGCTCCTTCAGGGGGCCGTGCGGTTCGCCTTCGAGCTCATCGAGAACACCTTCATGACCCCTGACTGGTGGTCCGAGCTGCCCCAGAACAAGAAGGAAGTCGTCGTTCGCAGAGCCAACTCGGGGCTCCTGTTCAGCCCCGATGCAGGACCAGACCAACTTCGCGACGATGGGATTCGTCTCGTTGGCTGGACAGCTGGGACTCGGATCGTTCGCCTCGACGAGCACAGGGGATGAGGGG
>JAHBWH010000021.1 GCA_019637115.1 Myxococcales bacterium
CTAGGGCACGAGCTTGCGGCTGTACTCGACGCAGCCCTGGCTGTAGCGATCGGCGCTGCCGCGGCGCATGGCGCCGATGCTGCCCATGCCGCGGTAGCTCTTGTAGGTGCGGCCCTGGTAGAGCACGAGCTGACCGGGGGACTCGTCCGTGCCCGCGAAGAGCGAGCCGAGCATCACGCAGTCGGCACCGACCGCGATCGCCTTGACGACGTCGCCGCTGAACTTGATCCCGCCGTCCGCGATGACGGGCACGCCGCGGGGCTTGGCGACCTTGGCCACCTCCGCGATGGCCGTCACCTGGGGCACGCCGATGCCCGCGACGACGCGGGTCGTGCAGATCGAGCCAGGCCCGATGCCGACCTTCAGCGCGTCCGCCCCGGCGTCGATCAACGCCTCGGCGGCGGCGCCGGTCGCGATGTTGCCCGCGATGATCTGCAGCGAGGGGTGCTCGCGCTTGGTCTGCCGCACGGCCTCGAGCACACCCTCAGAGTGCCCGTGGGCCGTGTCGATGACGAGCACGTCGAGCCCAGCGTCGACGAGCGCGGCGACCCGCTCGGCGCGGTCCGCCCCGACGCCGACGGCGGCGCCGCAGCGCAGCCGCCCCATCGAGTCCTTGATGGCGTTCGGGTAGCGCTCGGCCTGCAGGAGGTCGCGGATGGTGATGAGCCCGACGAGCTTGCCGTCCTCGTCGACGACGAGAAGCTTCTCGATGCGGTGCCGATGGAGGAGCTCGCGCGCGCGCTCTTGCGAGACCCCCGGCGGCGCCGTGACGAGCTCCTTGGTCATGAGCTGGCTCACGGGCTGGTCGAGGTTCTTCTCGAAGCGCACGTCGCGGCTCGTGAGGATGCCGAGCGGGCGGCGGTCGCCCTCGACGACCGGCAGCCCGCTGATCTGGTGCTCGCGCATGATCTCGAGCGCCTGCGAGAGCGTGAGGCTCGGCGCGATCGTGATCGGGTCGACGATCATGCCGCTCTCGGAGCGCTTGACCCGGAGGACCTCACGGGCCTGCTCGGCCGGGGTCATGTTCTTGTGGATGACCCCGAGGCCGCCCTCGCGCGCCATCGTGACCGCCGTTCGCCACTCGGTGACAGTGTCCATCGCGGCCGAGAGCAGCGGGACCTGCAGGCTGAGCTCACGGGTGAGCTTCGTGCGGACGTCCGCGTCCTTGGGCAGGAACGAGGAGTAGGCCGGGACGAGCAGGATGTCGTCGAAGGTGAGGGCGAGCTGCACGCGGTCTTCGAGCACGAGTGCCTCCGTGAGGGGCGTGGGGACGTCGGGTCGTTCGAGGCGTCGCGCAGGCCAGCGTCGAGTCGCTGAGGGCCGAGGAGGACCCACGCGCCGCGTTGGCGGGCCAGCCTAGCACCCCGCCGCCACCGCGCCCGTGCGCTTGCGCGCCCTCCTGACGCTCCCAAACCGAAGCTCATCGGGGGCTCCGCCATGCTCGCTGGCCGACCTCTTCGGATGAGCTTCGCCGGTTCATCCACGGCAACCCAGCGGGTTGGGGGCGCCGGCGGCCCAAGAACCCGCTCCGGCCGGCGCCGCGGAGCAGGGCCGTGAGGGCAGCCCACGCGGCCGCGAACCATCGAAAGAGCGGCAGGGACTCGCCCGTGGGAGGAGCGTGCTTAGGGTGGCGCGCATGGCACGACTGACCCTCCTGGTTCTGGCGGCCTGCGGCGCCTGTGGTGGACCCCAGACGACAGACGCTCCGACGAGCGGCTCGGCGTCTCCCCCGGCGCCGCCCTCGGCACCCGCCGAGGAAGTCTCCGAAGCAGTCCCCGCCGAATCGGCTGGGGTGGAGGATCCCTACTTGGACACACGAGAGCGAATGGTGATGGACACGATCGAGGCCCGCGGGGTGCGCGACCCGCGGGTGCTCGCGGCGATGCGCGCGGTGCCGCGGCATCGCTTCGTCCCCGAGGACCGCGCGCCCTTCGCGTACGCGGACCGACCGCTGCAGATCGGGCACGAGCAGACGATCAGCCAGCCCTACGTGGTCGCGCTCATGACCGAGCTGGTGCTCGGCGAGGATGAGGTCGTCCGCGACGGTCGCCCGATGCGCGTGCTCGAGATCGGGACGGGCTCGGGCTACCAGGCCGCGGTGCTCGCAGCGCTCGGCGTCGAGGTCTACAGCATCGAGATCGTCGAGCCGCTCGCGCGACGCGCGACCGCCACCCTCCAGGAGCTCGGCTACCGGGTGCACACGCGCCACGGAGACGGCTACCGCGGATGGCCCGAGCACGCGCCCTTCGACGCAGTCCTTCTGACGGCGGCGCCCCCCGAGATCCCAGCGCCGCTGCTCGAGCAGCTCGCGGTCGGCGGCCGCCTCGTCGCGCCCGTCGGCGGCATGGGCGATCAAGAGCTCGTCGTCCTGCACAAGACGGCCGAAGGCATCCGGCGAGAGCGGGTCGGCGGCGTGCGCTTCGTGCCGATGACCGGCGAAGCGCAGAACTGACGGACCCACGACCTCGTCGCCGCGCCCGTCGGCACCTCGGAGGAAGACGTCGCCACGCTTCCTCGGCCGTGAACACCCCCGAGGTGCTGTCGATGTTGCCGAGCGTCGCGCGCTCGACGCTCCAGAACGCAGGCACGCTCGCGCTCGTGCCGTCGACCCCCTCCGCTCGAAGGCGGCTCAGGCGCTCGCGTCGTAGCCGGCTTCGTCCACGGCACGGAGGAGCGCGTCCACGGTTACGCGCGTCGCGTCGTGGGCCACTGTCGCCTCGCCCGCCTCGAGCGAGACCGTGACCTCGGTCACGCCCTCGACGCCGCGCAGCGCGCGCTCGACGCGCCCGACGCAATGCCCGCAGCTCATCCCCTCGACCCGAAGCTTCGTCGTCTGGCTCATCTCGGCGCTCCCATCGTCACGTTGCGGTCCGCCGCGCGACCGATCACGTGTAGCCCACCGCCGCGGAACGCGGCAAGACGACACCGCCGCGGAGCGCGGCAAGACGACACCGCCGCGGAACGCTGCAAGACGACACCGCCGCGGAGCGCGGCAAGACGACACCGCCGCGGAGCGCGGCAAGACGACACCGCCGCGGAGCGCGGCAAGACGACACACCGCCACGACACCATGTCCACGCCCACCCCGTCCGCCACGGCCGGGCTCGCCGAGCCCACCGGGCCCACGCTCGAGCTCCCGGTCGAAGGCATGACCTGCGCCGCGTGCGTGCGACACGTGGCGCGCGCGCTCGACCGGGTGCCCGGCGTGAAGCAGGCCGAGGTGAACCTCGTCACCGCGCGCGCGCGTGTCGTGCTCGACACGGGAGCCACGCTCGACCGCGACGCGCTGGCGCGCGCCGTCGAGGCCGCCGGCTATTCGGTGCCCGCGCCGCGGGAGACCGAGCTCTCGCTCGACGTGCGCGGGATGACCTGCGCGACCTGCGAGGGTCGCGTCGCCAAGGCGCTACGCGCGGTCGACGGCGTGCTCGACGCCTCGGTCAACCTCGCGAGCGAGCGCGCCACGCTGCGCGTGCGCGACGACGTCCCGGCGGAGGCGCTGATCGCCGCCGTCGAGGCCGCCGGCTACGAGGCGACGCTCGCCTCACGCGGCAGCACCAGCCGCGCCGCCGCGCTCGCCGAGGCCGAGGCGCGCGAGGACCGCACGAACCGCCGCGACCTCGCGCTCGCCGCGGCCCTGACGGCGCCGCTGCTCGTGATCGCGATGAGCCACGGCGCCCTCCCTGGTGCGGACGGCCCCGCGGCGCGCTGGGCGCAGCTCTTCCTCGCCACCCCCGTCATCTTCGGCGCGGGGCGCCGCTTCTTCGCGCAGGCCGCGACGGCGCTGCGCCACGGCACGGCGAACATGAGCACGCTCGTCGCGCTCGGCTCCTTCGCGGCCTTCGCCTACTCCCTCGTGGCGCTCGTCGCCCCGGGCGCCTTCCGCCACGGAGAGCACGTCGAGCCGCACCTCTATTTCGAGGCCGGCGCCGCGATCGTCACCTTCGTCCTCCTCGGCAAGCTCCTCGAGGCGCGCGCGCGTCGGCGCCTCTCGGACGCCGTGCGCGGCCTCGTCGGCCTCGTACCCGAGCACGCGCACCGCCTCGCGACGGGCTCGGGCGACGTCTTCGAGGAGGTGCCGGTGGAGCAGCTGCGCGTCGGGGACCTCGTGCTCGTCCGCCCCGGCGAACGCGTGCCGAGCGACGGCGTCGTCGAAGATGGCCGGGGCGCGCTCGACGAGTCGATGCTCACGGGCGAGAGCTTGCCCGTCGACAAGGCGCCCGGCGATCCTCTCTACGGCGGCACGCTGAACCAGAGCGGCGCGCTGCGGGCGCGCGTCACCGCCACCGGCGAGGGGACCGCGCTCGCGCGCATCGTCGACGCGGTCGAGCGCGCCCAGGGCTCGCGCGCGCCCATCGCGCGCCTCGCCGACGTCGTCAGCGCCTACTTCGTCCCGATCGTCGTGGGCATCGCGCTCGTCACGCTCGCGACGTGGCTGCTCGTCGACCCGGGCGACGTCTCCACCGCCGTCGAGCGCTTCGTGGCGGTGCTGGTCATCGCGTGTCCTTGTGCGCTCGGGCTCGCCACGCCCGCCGCGGTCGCCGTCGGCACGGGCCGCGGCGCCGAGCTCGGCGTGCTCGTGAAGGGCGGGGCCGCGCTCGAGACCATCAGCCGCGTCGACACGGTGCTCTTCGACAAGACCGGCACGCTGACCCGTGGCCAGCCGGAGCTCACCGACGTCGTGCTCGCGGCTGGGGCCGAGGGAGAGCGCCAGCTCCTCGCCGACGTCGCGGCTGTGGAGCGGCTGAGCGAGCATCCGCTCGCGCGCGCGCTCGTACGGGGCGCCGAGGCGCGCGGGGCGCCGCGCCGCGAGGCCCGCGGCTTCACCGCTACGGTGGGCGCGGGGGCCCGCGCGGAGGTCGAGGGCCGCGCGGTCTTCATCGGCACGGCCGCGTACCTCGCGGCGGCCGGCGTCTCCACTGAGCCGCTCGAGGCCGACGCCGACCGGCTCGCGCGCCTCGGCCGCACGCCCTCGTTCGTCGCGGTGGGCGAGAGCTCCTCGGCGATGACGCTCGTCGGCCTCGTCGCGCTCGCCGACACCGCGACGGATGAAGCGCGCGACGTCGTCGCCGAGCTGCGGGCGCTCGGCGTCGAGGTCGCCATGGTCACGGGCGACCGGCGGGCCACGGCCGAAGCCGTGGCCCGCGAGCTGGGCATCGACCGCGTGCACGCCGAGGTCCGGCCCGAGGGCAAAGCCGAGGTCGTGGCCGAGGAGCGGGCCCGAGGCCGCGTCGTGGCGATGGTCGGCGACGGCCTCAACGACGCGCCCGCCCTCGCCGCCGCGCACGTCGGCGTCGCGGTCGGCGACGCCACCGACGTCGCCGCAGCCGCCGCCGACGTCGCGTTGCTGCAGGGCGGCATCGCGCGCCTGCCGCTCGCGCTGCGCCTCGGGCGCCGCACCCTCTCCGTCATCCGCCAGAACCTCTTCTGGGCCTTCGTCTACAACCTCGTCGGCCTCCCCCTCGCCGCGGGGCTCTTCTACCCCTTCACGGGCTGGCAGCTCTCTCCCCTCTTCGCGAGCGCCGCGATGAGCCTCTCGAGCGTCAGCGTGCTGCTCAGCTCGCTGCGCCTGCGGCGCTTCGGCCGCCCCGCGCGTCGAGGCTGAGGCCCTACGTCGATCGCGAGGGTGCCCGGCCGCCCTGACGACGCTCGGTCGTCGGTAGCGAGCGCTCACCTGCCGCGAGGGCGGTCACCTCGCGGCGGATCCGCGCGTCCCCTACACTCCGCCGCCATGTCCCGGTGGTATGTCGTCTCGCTCCTCTCCATGGCCCTCGCCTGTGGCGATGATGACGCGCCCGGCTTCGACGCCGGGCCCGACGCGGAGCGCGACGCGGCCCCCTCGGACGCGGGGCGCGACGCGGCCCCCTCGGACGCGGGCTTCGACGCGGGCGACCCCGACGACGCCTCGACGGATGGGGGCGCGGACGCCGCGGTCGACGCAGGCGACGCGCCCTGCGAGGGACCGCCGGGCCTCTACGCCGAGGGCTCGTGCGACGAGCTCGCGCCTGGGGTCCGACCCTTCCGTCCACGCTTCGAGCTCTTCTCGGACGGCGCCGACAAGGAGCGCTTCGTGTACCTCCCGCCGGGCGCGCAGATCGACACGAGCGATCCGGATCGGTGGGGGCTCCCCACGGGGACCCGCCTGTACAAGACCTTCGCCGCCGAGGGTCGACGGCTCGAGACCCGTCTGCTCGAGAAGGTCGGCGAGGCCCGGGGCACCGCGAGCTGGCGGATGGTCTCCTTCGCCTGGAGCGAGGACCAGCGGAGCGTGCGCGAGGTCGGCGCCTTCGGAGAGCAGAACGTGCTCGGCACCGAGCACGACATCCCGACGCGCGCCGAGTGCATTCGCTGCCACTCGATCGCCCAAGACGACGCGGCCGACGGCTTCACGGCGCTGCAGCTCCACCACGACGGCGAAGGCGTGACGTTGGTGACGCTGCTCGACGAGGGGTGGCTGAGCGAAGCGCTCGATCCCGCGGACGTCGTGGTGCCGGGCGACGACCTCGCCGTGGAGGCGCTCGGCTACCTGCACGCGAACTGCGGGAGCTGTCATGGCGGGCCCACCCCAGAGCACGGTCTCGATCTCTGGATCCCGATCGGCGTGACGAGCGTGGTCGAGACGCCGTCGTGGATCACCGCGGTCTGCTCCTGCTCGGTGTGGTCGGGCACGACGGCGGAGGGCGATCCCGTGAACCTCCGCGTCGCGCCGGGCGATCCGGCGCACAGCGTCTTCACGCTCCGGATGGGCAGCCGCGTCCCGACCGATCAGATGCCGCCGATCGGCACCGAGCGCGTCGACGTCGAGGGGTTGGCGCTCGTCTCGGCTTGGATCGCCTCGCTCGCCGCGGACGCGAACGGCTGCCCGCACGGCTGCCCCTTCCCCTGATCGACGCGCTCAGCACGTGGGCGCCCGCACGCGAGCGGACGCCAGACGGCCGAGGCTGGGGCGGCGGTCGCGTGACACTGGCACGGTCGCGGGCACGGGCACGAGCACGGTCGCGAGCGTGGGCGCGGGCATGGGCACGGTCGCGGGCATGGGCATGGGCATGGGCATGGGCACGGGCATGGGCACGGGCACGGGCACAGGGGCGGCCGCTGAGACGACCGCGGACGCCACCACGGCCGCGGCCGATCTCTCAGCGGAGCCCGAGCGCGGCGTCGGTCGCGACGACGTACTCTGGCACGCTCCCCGTCCCGCCGACGCGGACCAGGTAGTAGATCCAGCCATCGGAGCGGAAGCTCGGGAAGAGCGCGCGCTGGCCCGGCTGGACGTTCGTGATGCGCGTCCGAGCGCCCGTCGCGACGTCGACGAGGTAGACGTTCGATACCCCGCGGTAGGGCGCGAACGCCGGGTCATCCGGCCCCGTGAAGCCGAGCTCCACGGCGTCCTCGTCGCTGGCGCGGTGGTGCGTGACGATCCAGCGATCGTCGAGCGACATCGCCGCCTTGCCGCCGGGCACGCAGTAGCGCGCGACCTCGGGGAGCGCGATGTTCGTCACCTCGCCGCCCGCGATTCGGGTGATGTCGATGCGGCGGAGCACGAAGCCGAGCGGCGCGCCCTCGGCGTCGGCGAGCTGGGTGACCATGAGCCGCATCGTCGGCGAGATCACCGCGTTACCCTCCCAGGGTGTCGAGATCTCATAGGAGCCCGCGAGGTCGAAGCCCGCCGCCGTGTTCGAGAGACGATAGAGCGTGACCGACGCCGTCGGGCTGACGAAGACATCGGGGTCGCGCAGCGACTCGCCCGTGTCGCCGCTCCACAAGCTCGTGACCACCCAATGGTCCGCCCCGTCGAGTGAGGAGCCGACGTGTTGGTAGAGCGCGATCCCGCCGGTGCGCGAGCAGCCCTCCTCGCGGAAGTCGATGAAGGTCGGCGAGCCCGTCGTGAGCACGTTCTGCATGCAGACCGCCGGCCCGCGAGAGGTGCCCTGGAACATGAAGCCGCTTCCGTCGGGGAAGAAGCCCGGGTCGTACGCAGCCTGCGCGCCGATCACGACGGCGCGCTGCAGGTCGATGATCGACGCCCCCGCGCCTTCGTGGTTGCCGCCATGGGCGACGAAGCGCCCGTCCGCCGAGGTCTTCGTCCAGTAGCTGCTCCGGTAGGGCACCTCGAAGAGCGCGCGGTGCTGCGCGCCCGCGGGGAGCCCGAGCTCGGCTCCGAGGGGCGTCTCGGCCACGAGCGGGTAGGCCGAGAGGCAATCGGTCGGGCTCGCCGCGCCGGCGCAGCCTTGCATCAGGAGCGCCGCCTCGCGGTTGCGCGCCGACCACCCGCTCCGCTCGCCCTCCTCGACGAGCCGTGTCACGGAGGCGTCGACGTAAGGGGTGCACTCCCCCGGCCCGTCGAGCGCAGGGAGCACGTTCTCCACCCGCGGGGTGCCGCGCAAGAACCACTCGGTGAGCAGGTCGAACTCCGCCTGCGTGAACGAGGGGTGGTCTTCGGGCGGCTGCCGGACGCGGGCGCGGAAGCGCTCGTAGGGCTCCTCCCACTCGGCGCCGAACGCGCGCCGGAAGACGAAGCCGAACCACTCGAAGTCGGCCCCCGTCGCGAAGACGCCGAGGTTCGCCGTGCGGAAGACCCCCGGGCTCTCTTCGAAGCAAGAGACGATGGCGCGCGCGGCCTCCGCCGTCTCCACCTCGAGGTCCGCGAAGCACTCGCGCCACGCGAGGTCGCTGAGGTCCCAGAAGTGACGGATGTTCTGGCGAGTGATCGCGTGGCACGTGCTGCAGCTCTCGGAGCCGCCTGCCTCTGGCGCCCCCATGAGGCGCAGCGCGGCCGTGGCGAGCTCGCCGTCGGGCAGGTCGACGGCGTTGCGGAAGATCGGCGTGGGCTCGGGCCCGGCGTCGAAGCCCGCGTCGAAGCCCGCGTCCGAGCCGGCGTCGAAGCCTGCGTCGCGGCCCGCGTCCTCTCCTCCCGCGTCGCCCTCCCCCGCGTCCGGCGCGGGTCGGTCGTCATCACCGCAGGCGCCGAGCGCGAGCAGACACAGACCCATCCAACGAAGCCATGCACGCGCGCTCATCGATGCCTCCATTCAGCCTTCTGTGAGGGGCTGTCGCCAGGTCGCCAGCCCCTCCCCCACGGGGCCCCCCTCCCACGAGCCTACGCTCGCTTCGCTCGCTGCGCGCCGTCCGGTAGGGCGGCTTGCGAAATCGGTGGAGCTTCTTTTCAACGCCAATGGTCGACCACGTCCCGAATCGCGCCGGCGAGATCGTCGCCGGAGTCGAGCCCCCAGAAGCCATCCGAGGGGTAGTTGTTGCGGGCGGCGAGCCGGCCGTTCGCCGGGAAGCGCGCCTCGTCCGTCGCGACCTCGCCTGGGCGAGCCCCGCTCATCGCGTGCTGATGGCAACCCACGCAGTTCGCGCGCGCGAGGCCAGGAGCCGCGTCCACGTAGGGATTCGAGCACCAAGTCGGCCCGCCGCGCCCCTCGTGCAGCGCCGCGAGCGCCGCGGCGAGGGTCGGCGCGTCGTCCCCGAAGCCGCCCCCTGGGTCGCCGTCGAGCTCGTCGTGGTCGACGACGACGCACATCTTGTAGCTAGACCACGGCGGGCCGAGCGCGCGGATGGCGTCCGGTCGGTCGGCACCGAAGTCCTCGTCAGGGGTGTCCGACCACCAGAGCGTCACGTTCAGACCGAGCGGCAGCTCGCGCGTGCGGACGTGGAAGCCGGCGAGCACGAAGGTCGCGCCGGCGGGCAAGCGCTGTGTGTAGATCGCGTCCGGCGCTGGGTGCGCACCTCGCTCCCCTTCGCCCCACGTCGGGGTTGGCTCGCGCATCAGCGCCGCGAGCGTCCGCGCCGAGGTGTCGTAGACCGGCAACGGCGTCGCCGAATCCAAGCGCCGCCACTCCGCGGCGACGGAGACGGCGTCGATCGGCAGCGCGCCGCGCAGACAGGCGACCGGCGGGGCGACCTGGGTCCGCTCGACATCGAGCGCCCCTTCGGCCCCGGTCGCCCCGGCCTCGACCCGCACGTGGACGACGGCTGGCCCCTCGACCCGGCAGTCCACGCCTTCGCAGACGACGACCGCGTCGTCGGCGCTCGCGCCCTCGGCGACGACGAGCCTCGCCTCCCCCGCGGCGGCCTCGAAGCGGACACGCAACGAGCCGCCGCGGACGAGCTCGAAGGGTCCCACGTGCGCTCGCCCGCACGCCGCGATCGACAGCGCACGCCGCATGATCCGATCCGTCCTCGGCTCGCCGGCGAGCTCGGCGGGCGGCGCGCCGCGCTCGAGGCACGCGAGGATCTCGGGGTAGCTCTCGACGACGTGGCGCGTGAGCGCGGGGCTCATGGTGATCCGACGCACGCCTCCCACCGCGTTGAGCGCCTCGCGCGAGTCGAGCGTCGCGAGGTGCTCGCGCCACCGCTCGTCCGGCCACGTGCCGAGCTCGTCGAGGAAGCCGACGTTCCAGAGGAACGCCGCGTCGACGTCGTCGCTCGAGGGGCGCGCGCGCGCCGCACGCGCTTCGGGAGAGAGCGCGCCGTAGAGGCGCTGGAAGAGCCGCCCGAAGTCCTCTCGATCGTAGAAGGCCCGAAAGCGCGGCACACTCGCTTCACCGAGGACGGTCGGCTCGCCGAGGGGCGTCGGCGCCAGCACCCTCGCGACCACCTCCCACGCGACCCGGCGGCGCGCGCGTTGCGAGCGGGCGAGCTCGAGCCATCGCGCCTCGAGCGTTGGATCGCCGCCATGGTCGACCGCGACGCCGAGCAGCCGCCGATCGACCGCGGACGCAGCCGAGGACCGCGCTCCGACGTCGTCGCCGCACCGCGCGGGAGGCTCCTCACGCTCACAGCCGAGCGCGAACGCGAGCAGGAGACATGCCCAACGCGCGCCGATCGTTCGGCGGCGACCCCGGGTGAGGCCCGCGCGCGGACCGCCCTCGAGGACAGAAGCCAACGCCAGTGCCCCCAACCCGAAGTTCGTTGCGGGTTGCCGTGGATGATCGGCGTGGAGGTCGTTTGCCGCGCAGGCGTTGGACAGGCCGAAGCCCATTCGAGGAGGTCGGAGAGCGAGATCCGCGCCCTTGGCCGCGGATACCCGAAACGAACTTCGGGTTGGGGGCACCAGAAGGACATGCACCGTCGACCGCACTTGCCGCTACGGTACTCGACGATGCCCGCGCCGACGATGTCATCGGGCAGCAACCCGTCTCGAACGTTCAAAATTGCGCCCGAGGAGGACGAGCGAGCTCAGTGCAGCGAACCGGAAGTTCGTGACCAGGTGCAAAGAGGCGCCCGTCCAGCAAGGCGCGACGAGGGAGCGGGCTGTTGGCCCGTGACTGAGGAGCAACGCAGCTGGACGGGATGGATCTGCCGCACCTGGTCACGAACTCCCGGGGAGCTGTACTCAGATCAGGATGGTGCCGCCGTCCGGCGGGACGACGATGTACACGTTGCGCGAGTCGAGGTCGGCGACGCGGTTGCCGACGACGATGATGCGCGCGCGGAAGATCTGTGCTCGCTCCGCGCCCGGCCGGACGTCGTTCCAGAAATCGATCTCGAAGGTCACGAGCGTGCCGGGGATGACGCCGTAGAAGGTCGTCTCGTCCATGCGATCGAAGCCCGTGCCCGGGATGCCATCCCGCACCGCGCTGACGGGGGTGATCGACTTGATGAAGCGCGTCGCGTCGAACTCGTCCGGGTTGCCGGCCACGTTCTCCGTCCGCGTGGACACGTCCTGCGGTGTGCCCCCGACGAGGAGCGCCACCGCGTTCACGACCTCGGTGTCGAGGCCAGTCCCGTCGGCGTTGATCGTGAACACCAGCGGCGACCCGTCGCCGCGCACCGCCCCGGTGTCGCGGGCCACGGCGTCGTAGTGGTCTCGGAGGCCGGCCGATCCCGAGAAGATGCCGATGACGCGGGCGCCGATACCGTTCAGGGAAGCGACCGTCTCGTCGTAGGTCGGCGCGGGGAAGTTGTAGGGGTTCGCGCCGCCGGGGCCGTTGTGGAAGGAGTAGTCGCCGAAGAGCAGGACGATCGGCAGCGCGCCCGGTCGGAAGCACGGGTAGCCGCGGCGGGTGCCCGGCTCGTCGGGGATCGAGGGACAACTCTGCGGCGGCACCGACCCGCCCGACCAGGTGAGCCCGCCGCCCGTCGCGGTCGACCAGAGGGCCGGCACGTAGCTCTCGGGGCCGTCTCCGCCGCCGTGGCACGGCAGTCCCTCGACGGCCTCGAGGATGTCGGGGCGACCGTTCGGGGCGCCCGTGATCTGCCCGATGTCCTGGGTGGCAGGGTTGCTCGGGCAGGTCGTCGCCGAAGCCCCGGCGATGCTCCAGGCGCCGCGGTCCTCGTCGGCCGGGCCGATCTCGCGCAGCAGGTAGAACGGACGGTCGTTGCCGCCGCCGAAGGGCGAGACGGGGTAGTCGTCGAGGCCGCCCGCGCCGAACTGCACGTCGGGGATCGCCGCCTGCACGCCCGGGATGATCGTGTCGATCAGGCCCCGGATGAGGTTCGTGCGCTCGCCGCGCATCGAGCCCGTCATGTCGACGAGGAAGAAGAGATCCGCCACGTTGATGTTCGTGCCGAATTGGAGCCGGCGGTCGGCGCGGTCGCCGAAGTAGGGCAGCACGACGAAGAAGTCGCCGTCGGGGATCGTGCTCGCCGGGTCGGTCGGGTTGGTGCCGATCTCGACCTCGCCGAAGTCGGACACCCCGTCCCCGTCGGTGTCGACCCGGCACGGGTCGGTGCCGTACACGCAGAGCTCTTGGTAGTCCGTGAGGCCGTCCTCGTCGGAGTCGAGGTCCATCAACCGCGCCGCGAGCTCGGGATCGTCGCAGTGAGCGACCCGCGCGGGATCGCAAGCCGACACGACGCTCCCGTCGCCGAACGAGCCGTCTCGTCCGCCCGGCCCCGCGTCGCCCCCTCGGCTAGGGCCAGCGGTAGCGGGCGAGCAGGCGGCGACGAGGAGGACGAGACCCAACCGAAGGGGGGACCGAGTGTGCATGCAATGCACACCACAAGCACGATCCGCACCATCGACCGGCACACGAAGATCTCGCGAAAAACGGCTCGGCTTCTTCTCTCTGGCCGAGCATCTGAGGCCTCGATCCCCCACACGAGCCCAATTCGCCCGCCTCGCGTAGCCTCGTAGGCTACTTGGCACGGTCGCATCGCACGCGAGGACAGGGGTCACGGTCGAGAGTTCTGCGCTCGCCCGAGGGTGACCAGACCCCACGCCTGGGCATCTGCGCGCTCCAGCGGAGTCGCCAAACGGCTGCGCGTCGGAGCATCTCGAGCCCCCAGCGACCCGCCCGCGACAGCAGCGGTCAGATGAGGATGGTGCCCCCATCCGGCGGGACGACGATGTAGACGTTGCGCGAGCTGAGGTCGGCGACGCGGTTGCCGACGACGATGATGCGCGCGCGGAAGATCTGCGCCCGCTCCGCGCCCGGCCGCACGTCGTTCCAGAAGTCGATCTCGAAGGTCACGAGCGTGCCCGGGATGACGCCGTAGAACGTCGTCTCGTCCATGCGATCGAAGCCCGTCCCAGGGATCCCGTCGCGGATCCCGTCGACGGGTGTGATCGACTTGATGAAGAGCGTCGCGTCGAATTCGTCCGGGTTGCCGGCCACGTTCTCGGTTCGCGTGGACACGTCCTGAGGCGTCCCACCGACGAGCTCCTGCACCGCCATGACCACCGCGTCGCTGAGGCCCGCACCGCTGCCCGGGATGGAGAAGAGGAGCGGCGAGCCATCCCCACGCACCGAACCGGTGTCGCGCGCGATCTCCTCGTACCCGGTCGGGTTGCCGCTGCTGTTCACGATGGAGATGACGCGGGCGCCGATCCCGTTGAGCTCCGACACGACCTGCTCGTAGCTCGGCGTGCCGTGCGCCGCCGTAAACGAGTAGGGGTGGATGTTGCCCGGCCCGTTATGCCAAGCGAAGTCGCCGAAGACGAGGATGATGGGGAGCGAGCCCGGCCGGAAACAGGGGTACCCTCGCCGTCGCCCTGGCTCGTCGGGAATCTCGGGGCACACCCGCGACGGGATGCATCCGGTCCCAAAGGGCATGCCCGGCGCCGCGTCGCAGGATCCCGGCGTGCCGGGAGGCCACGTGAGGCCGCTCCCGGTGGCGGTCGACCAGAGCGCAGGGCCCGTCGACTCGGGACCGTCCGCACCACCGTGGCATGGCAGCCCTTCGACGGCCTCGAGGATGTCCGGTCGTCCGTTCGGTGCCCCCGTGATGTGCCCGATGTCGCGCGTGGCCGCGTTGGACGGACACGTCGTGGCCGTCGCGCCCGCGATCGACCAGCTCCCGACGTCCTGATCCGCCGGCGCGATCTCGCGCAAGAGGTAGAACGGCAGGTCGTTGCCGCCGCCATAGCCGCCCGTCGGGTAGTCGTCGAAGCCGCCCGCGCCGACCTGGACGTTGGGGATGGACGCGGCGATGCCGGGGATGATGCCTTCGACGAGGTTGTTGATGATGTTCTGGCGCACGCCCCGCATGGAGCCCGTCATGTCGACGAGGAAGAACAAGTCGGCTTGCTCGATCGTCGTGCTGAACTGCAGCCGACGGTCGGCGCGATCGCCCAGATGCGGCAGCACGACGAAGAAGTCGCCCTCGGGGATCGTGCTCGTGGGATCGGTCGGGTCGGTGCCGATCTCGACCTCGCCGAAGTCGGACACGCCATCGCCGTCGGTGTCGACGCGGCATGGATCCGTGCCGTAGACGCAGAGCTCCTGGTAGTCGGTGAGGCCGTCCTCGTCGGAGTCGAGCTCCATGAGCCGCGCCGCGAGCTCTGGATCGTCACAGTGGGCGACCCGCGCAGGGTCGCACGCCGACACGACGCTTCCGTCGCCGAACGTGGCGTCGGGCCCACCGCCCGGGCCGGCGTCGTCACCCCGGCTCGGGCCGGCGGTGGCGGGAGAACAAGCGGCGACGAGGAAGGCGAGGCCAAGGGTGACGGGGGACGTAGCGCGCATGTGACCCGGAACCCAAGCAGGATCCGCACCACGAGACGGGCGGCGACGATCTCGGGGAAAAGTGGCCGATCCTCGAGTCTCCTGAGGGAGGACCTGGGGTATCGATCCCCCACACGAGCCAATTTGCCCATCGCACGTGCAACCTCCTGGGTTACTCGAGCGAACGCCCCCGCCCGCGGTACGCGCGTCGCGGTGGCGGCGGCCGAGAAGATCTCCTCAGCTTTTCTGGGCCGGCCGCACATGACCCTGAGAAGGGTGCCGCTTCTCTGCCCGCGAACCCGCGACCGCAGCGCCCCCTCCCTCGCCGTCTGGAGGGTTGCACAGCAAGCGTAGGGTCAGGGGTGGAACCCTCACCGCACGTGAGGCGTTGCCCGCACCTCATCCGCGCCGTCCGGTAGGGCGCGGCCTGTAAAAGAGGCTGCGGTTCAGATCAGGATCACGCTGCCGTCGGGCGGAACGATGATGTAGACCTGACGAGCGTCGAGATCCGCGACGCCATTACCCACGACGATGATCCGAGCGCGGTGGATCTCCGCCGCCTCCGTCTCGGGGACCCGGAAGTCGTTGTAGAAGTCGACCTCGAAGGTGACGATCGTGCCAGGGATGACCTGGAAGAACGTCGTCTCGTCGAAGCCCGAGATGCCGGCGCCAGGGATGCCCTCTCGGATCGACCCAACGGGGGTGATCCGCTTGATGAACCCGCGGGCGTCCGTGTCGCCCGGGTTGACGGGCACGTTCTCGGTGCGCGTCGAGACGTCCTGGACCACACCGCCGACCAAGGTCCCGATGGCGTCGATGATGCCCTCCGAGACGGTGCCGCCCGAGGCGTCGAGCACGACCGGCCGGCTGCTTCCGTCGACGGTGCCGGTGCGGCGAGCCGCCTCCTCCATGTCGGCGCGTCCGCCACCGTTCACGGCGATGCCGACGAAGCGCGCGCCGATGCTGTTGAGGGCCGCCATCGCGACGTCGAAAGAGGGCGGCGGCGGAGAGATCCCCGAGTAGGCGTTGCTGCCCCCCGGGCCGTCGTGCATCTCGACGTCCGTCACCATCACGATGATGGGCAGCGCGCCGGCGCGGAAGCACGGGTAGCCGATGCGCGGCGCGGGGTCATCCGGGATGGCCGGGCAGTTCCGCGGCGGGATGGTGTGGGTCGAGCTGGAGTGCCGGTAGGTCTCGCCGAGGCCCGTCGCCGTGTGGAAGAGGGCCGCGACCTGTGACTCGGGGCCGTCGGCGCCGCCCGCGGCCGAGAGCCGCCCGAGCGCCGCTTGGACCTCGGGGATGCTCGCCGTGATGTTCTGCATGTTCTCGTAGGGGACGTCGCCCGCGCTCCCGTAGCCGCTCCCAAAGCCACCCCCGCCGAAGGGGAAGTCGTCGAAGCGACCGACGCCGAGCTGCACGTCGTCGATGCGCTCGGCGATGCGCGCGGCGATCGTGGTCAGCGAGCTGCGCACGTTGTCGATGGGGCCGCCCATCGAGCCGGTGGTGTCGATGAGGAAGTAGAGGTCGGCGCGCGTGATGTTGGTGCCGAAGTCGAGGCGACGGAGGTCGCGCGCGCCGAAGTAGGGGAGCACCACGAAGAAGTCGCCTTCGGGGATCGTGCTGCTGCGATCGTTCGGATCGGTCATCGTCCCGCGGACCTCACCGAGGTCGGTGATGCCGTCGCCGTCCGTGTCGATGTTGCAGGGGTCGGTGGAGTAGATGCAGAGCTCTTCGTAGTCCGACAGACCGTCGCGGTCGCTGTCGGCGTTCCGGAGCACCTCGGAGCGCACCGGGTCATCGCAGTCGGAGACGCTCCCAGGCGAGCAGTCGGTGACGATCCGGCCGTCACCCCAGACGGCGCCGTCGCCCGCCGAGGTCCCGCCGTCTCGACCCGGTCGGCCGTCGCCGCTCGCCGAGCAGCCAAGCCCCAACACCACCAAGCACACGAACCATCGACGCATCGGACACCTCCACGAACCACAAGCCAAGGCGCCCGCGTTGCGGCGCGAGCGGAGACCGGACGGTAACAGACCGGGAGCGCAATCGAAGTACACCCCCCTCGCCAGCGCGGGAGGTCGCTCACACGCGCAAGGACGGTAAGGCCGGACGAACCCCGCCCGACTTCGGACGCGGGCGCGGACGCGGCGCGGCCCCGGACGCGGCCCCGGACGCGGACCCGGACCCCGAACGGCCGGAGGGAGCTCCGACCCGCATCGGAGCTCCGACTTAGATGATCGGGCCCCCCGGGCTCGCGGGCACGACGATGAAGACCTGCCGCTCGTCGAGGATGGCCGCCCCGCCGGCGCGGACCTGGATGTAGGCGATGAAGACCTGACTCTCCCGCCCGCCAGGCACGAAGTCGTTCTGGAAGGTGATGCGGAACTTCACCTGCGTGCCGGGGACGACGCCGAAGAAGGTCGACTGATCGATCGCCGCGACCGCGTCCGCGGCGGCGATCTCTTCGGGCGGCAGCCAACACGGCTCGGTCGGAGGCATCGCGACGCACGCCGGCTGGCGGCGCTTGATGAAGCCCCGCGCGTCGACGGCGTCCGTCGGATCGTCCCGCAGCGCCGTGTCCACGTCGAGCGGGACGCGCGTCGCCACCGTCTCGATCGCGTCGACGACCGCGTCGATGAAGACCAGGTCGCTCCCGCCGCCGCGTGGCAGGTCGTAGACGAGCGGCCGCCCGTCGAGGTCGATCGAGTCGGTGTCCTCGGCGGTTCGCCGCATGAAGTAGCAAGGAGATCCCCCGCTCGGACCGACCATGCCCGCGCAGCTCGAGCTGTCGGTGTTGATGCCGATGTACTTCGCGCCTCGCGCCCGCATCTCCCGGATCGCGTCCGTCCACATCGCGGGCGTCGGCGTGATGCCCATGTAGGGCGTGCAGGAGGCGCTCTCGCCCGGCGGCCCGTGGTGAGAGCAATAATCACCAAAGTGGACGACGATGGGCAGGGCGCCGTCTCGGAAGCACGCCGCACCCCAGCCGCTGTCGAGGCAGTCCCCGACGTAGCGCCTCATCGTGTAGGTCACGGGCGCCGCGCCTGGCGCCGAGCGGTACGTCCACGTGCCCCCGAGGCCCGTCATGATCTGGAAGAGGGCCTCGGTGTTGGACTCGGGGCCATCGCCACCACCGTGGAGCTCCATCGCTTGGAACGCCGTCTGCACGCGATCCGCGCGCGCGGGTGGTGTCATGCCGATCGCGAGGATGAAGGGCTCGTCGCGGCCCCCGCCATAACTGCCGAACGGGAAGTCGTCGTGCTGGCCGCCGCCGAACCATGCGTCTGGGATCGTCTCGCGGACCTGGTCGATGATGCCGCCCGGGCGCGTGACGGTGTTCTTCACGAGCGTGAGCTCGGCGCCCATCGAGCCCGTCGTGTCGGTCAGGAAGAAGACATCGGCGATGCGGATGTCGGTCGCGAAGTCGAGGTCACGCTGGATCGGCTCGGCGCCGTAGGCGAGCACCAAGAAGAAGTCTCCGCGCGGGATGCCGCACATCGGGTTGGTCGCGCACCCGCAGGCCTCGTGGTCTCCCATGCGCTCGGGGCAGTTGATCCGCTCCCGCGCGATCTCGACGACGTCGAGGATCCCGTCTCCGTCGGTGTCGGGGTTGCACGGATCCGTCCCAAAGGCGATCTCGTCCCCATCGGACGCGCCGTCGTTGTCGGAGTCGACGTCGACGAAGTCCGCGAGCCCGTCGGACATGCGCTCCCCCGTCACGGGATCGATCTCGTTCGGGCAGTGCACGGGGGGCGTCTCGGGGTCTCCGTCGCCCGCCTCGATCGCGTCCGGGATGCCGTCCCCGTCCGAGTCCAGATCCCGGAAGTTCGGGATCCCGTCGCGGTCGACGTCCTCGAGCCCCTCGTGCCGATCCAGGATCGTGTCCCCGTCGGAGTCGAGGTCGAACACGTCCGGGATGCCGTCCCCGTCCGTGTCCACCTGGCGCCCGTCAGGCCCCATCTCGAAGGGGTTGGGGATGCCGTCGCCGTCCACGTCCATGTCGAAGGCGTCGATGATCCCGTCGCCGTCCATGTCCGTGTCGCGCTGCTCGGCGTCTGGGACGCCGTCGCCGTTGGAGTCGAGGTCGAGGAAGTCCGGGATCCCGTCCATGTCGGTGTCGACCGGCGGCGTCTGGCAATTCGTGTCCCCCGCCTCGACCAGGTCCGGGATGCCGTCTCCGTCCGAGTCGGGATCGAGATAGTTGGGGACGCCGTCCCCGTCGGCGTCCCCCTCGCCCTCGTCCTCGTTCGAGATCGTGTCCCGATCCGGATCGTCCTCGGGGCTGCAACGGATCAGGACCGATGCGTCCGGTCCGGCGTCCACGCGCATCGGGAGGTCGTCGTCGCCGCACGCGAAGACCACCACCATCGAGACGATCCACCCCGCCCAACGCGCGCGCATCCGCATCCTCCGGCCGCCCTCTGGGCCCGGCGCTGGGCCCCCGCGGCCCCCGCGGACGCCGCGCCCCACTGTATGAACGCCGCTCACGAACACGCAAGCCTTTCCCCCGACTCGCTTGACGCGGTGGGCGACGCAGAGTAGCCGAGCACACGGAGGGAACCGAAGCCGATGCTTGCCCAGTCCATGAAGCTCTTCGCCGCGGCCGCTGTCTGCGCGCTCGCCGCCTGCGGTCCGACCTACCCGAACTGCAACAACGACTCCCACTGCCACGAGGGCGAGTTCTGCGTCGACGGCCAATGCCAGCAGTGTCGTGACGACCGTGACTGCCCGGCCGGCCAGGCGTGCAACGCTGGCCGCTGCGACGCGATCCCCGGCTATTGCACCGGCGCCCAGGATTGCGGCCCAGGTCAAGACTGCGAGAACAACCGCTGCGTGACCTCGGCGACGCGCGATCTCACGCCCCCGCCGACCGACACCACCGCCACCGGCGGCCCCTGCTCGCTCGAGACCGTCTACTTCGGGTTCGACAGCGACGACCTCGACTCCCAGTCGCGCGACATCATCTCGCGCAACGTGCGCTGCATGCAGCAGCGGGGCATCGGGCGTGTCCACGTCACGGGTTACACCGATCCGCGTGGCACCGAGGAGTACAACCTCGCCCTCGGCGACCGACGCGCGCGCTCCGTGCTCCAGTACATGACCTCGCTCGGCGCGAGCCGCGACTCCTTGAGCGCGTCGTCGATGGGCGAGGAGATGGCCCAAGGGAGCGACGAAGCGAGCTGGCGACAGGACCGTAAGGTCACCTTCACCGAGCGCTGACGATGAGCGCGCGCGTCACGCCCTTTCGTCTCCTCGGCGCCACGGCGCTGAGCTTGGCCTCGTGCCTCCTCGCCGTCGGATGCTACCCTAAGGGCGCGGGGGAGCAGCTCGCGCGAGACGGCCGCGACCGCGAGCGGCGCCTGGTCGCCATCGAGGAGGGCCTCGCGGCCGAGCGCGAGCAGATGCGCGAGGCGCTCGCGAGCGCGCAGGCGAAGGTCGCGGAGCTCGAGCAGGTCCTCGAGCGTGCGACCCAGGTCGTCACGCGCAACAGCGCCGATCTCGGGACGGAGGTCGTCCAGCTGCGCGAGCAGCTCGGGATCCTCGAGGGCCAGCTCGCCGAGGTGCGCAACGAGGTCTCGAGCACCCAGCGGGCGCTGGCCGAGCAGCAGCAGGAGCTCGACCGACGCATCCAGCAGTTCGCCCGGAAGGCGGGCGTGGACATGCCGGTCGACGCTGCGCAGATCCCACAGGATCGCGCCGAGCACTTCGCGGCCGCGCAGCGGGCCTTCGACGGCGGCGATCACTCGACGGCGCGGGCGCTCTTTCGCGAGTACGTGAGCCGCTACCGGACCGACGCGCGCGCAGACGACGCCCAGTACATGATCGGCAAGAGCTACCTGGCCGAGGGCCGCCCCGCAAGCGCGCTCGCCGAGCTGCGCAAGGTGATCTCCGACTTCCGCAACGGCGACGTCGTCGACCGAGCCCTCTTCGACATGGGGGAAGCCTTCTTCGCTCTCCACGCCTGCACGGACGCGAAGAGCGCCTTCGAGGCGCTGATCGCCTCCCACCCCCGATCTCCGCTGGTCGCGCAGGCGCGCGCGAAGCTCAACGAGATCCGCCGCGCCCCGCGTGGGTATTGCACGAGCTGAACGAGCGTGAAGGACGTCCACCCATCCGGTGGACGTCCGGGCTGGCTCGGCCTCCCCATCGACCCCATCCTCCGCGACGGAGCCCGGCGACGGGTCGCGCCGAGCCCGCGCTCGACAGGCCCCACAGGATCGGACATAAGGCGCCAGCGACGATGTTCTCCCCGACCGAAGCGACCCCCCGCCCCATCGCCCTCGGCGACGTGGTCGCGCTCACCAAGCCCCGCATCACCCTCATGGTCGTCATCACGGCCGCTGGAGGGATGTGGCTCGCGCCGCGCGCCATCTCGCTCTTCACCGCGCTCGTCATGCTCGCCACGACGGCGGCGGTCGTCGCGGCGGCCAACGCGCTGAACTGCTGGCTCGAGCGCGACTCGGATCGCCTCATGCAGCGCACGATGAAGCGCCCGCTGCCGGACGGCCGCCTCGAGCCGAAGGTGGCGCTCTGGCTCGGCGTGGGCCTCGGCGTGACGTCGATCCCGCTGCTCACCTTCCTGGTCAACCCGCTGACGGGTCTGCTCGGCGCCATCGCGCTGCTGAGCTACGTCGCGATTTATACGCCGATGAAGCGCACGAGCAGCGTCGCGCTCCTCGTCGGCGCCGTCCCCGGCGCGCTGCCGCCGCTCATGGGCTGGACGGCCGCGACGGAGTCCCTCGACCCGCCTGGGCTCGCGCTCTTCGCGGTGCTCTTCTTCTGGCAGATCCCGCACTTCCTCGCGATCGCCCTCTTCCGCCAGGACGACTACGACCGCGCGGGCCTCAAGACGCTGCCCTCCGAGCGCGGTGTCGACGCCGCCAAGCGGCAAGCCGTCCTCTACACGGGGATGCTCGTCGTCTCGTCCGTGCTGCTCTACGTCTTCCAGGTCGCCGGCCTGCTCTACCTCGTGAGCGCGCTGCTGCTCGGCTTCCTCTTCTTCATGGCGTCGATCGCGAACCTCCGGCCGGGCACCGAGCCCGCGCGGAAGCTCTTCGTCGTCTCCCTCGTGTACCTGACGCTGCTCTTCGTCGCCCTCGGCATCGACACCGCGCTCTTCCGGGCATGAGACGGCATACGCTCCTCGCGACCCTCCTCGTCGGGCTCCTCGTGAGCTCCTGCGGGGGTGGCGATCCGCCGATCCCGGTGCTCGCGCCCGTGCCCGACTTCCGCCTCGTCAACCAGGCGGGAGAGCCCTTCGGGCTCGCCGAGCTCCGGGGCGAGGTCTGGATCGCGAGCTTCATGTTCACGACGTGCCCCACGGTCTGCCCCATGCTGACCACGAAGATGGGCAACCTCCAGCGTCGCCTCGCAGACCGCGACGGCGTGCGCTTCGTCTCGTTCACCGTCGACCCCGAGCGCGACACTCCCGAGGTGCTGACGCGCTACGCCGAGCGCCACGGGGCGGACCAACGCACCTGGACCTTCCTGACGGGCGACCCGGACGCCGTGCGCCGCGCGGTGGTGGACGGCATGCGGGTCGCGATGGGCGAGCGGCAGGCCGACGGCGACATCCTGCACGGCACCCACTTCGTCCTCGTGGACGCCGAAGGCCGAATCCGCGGCTATTACCGAAGCGAGCAAGAGGGCATGGACGCCCTCGCGCGCGACGTCGACCGGCTCCTGTCCCGCTGAGCGCGTACACGCCCCCGGCCCCGGACGGCGGAGCCAGACACCTTCACGGACCCGGACCGGACACAGACGCGGAACGCCCCAGACAGCGGACGCGGACAGCGGACACGGACAGCGGACAGCGGACAGCGGACAGCGGACACGGACAGCGGACACGGACAGCGGACACGGACAGCGGACACGGACAGCGGACACGGACAGCGGACACGGACAGCGGACACGGACAGCGGACACCGGACCGGACCCGGACCGGACACGACCGCGGACCACACGAGCGCGGACACGAGCCCAGAGGTTGCCGCCCCCATCACCCTGGTCCAAAGCCCATGCCGATGGCCTCCCCCGCCTACCGCCGGCTCGCGAGCGCGTTCGTGGTCTACACCGTGGCCGTGGTGCTCTGGGGCGCGCTCGTCCGCGCGACCCTCTCCGGCGACGGCTGCGGTGACCACTGGCCGCTCTGCGACGGCGAGGTCATCCCCGTCGCGCCGAGCGCCAAGAAGCTCGTGGAGCTCACGCACCGGATCACGTCTGGTGTCGCTTGGATCGGCGCGCTCGCGTTCTGGGTCTCGGCTCGCCGACGCTTCGAGCGTGGCCTCCCCATCCGCCGCGCGGCGTTCTGGGGCTTCTTCTTCATGACCACCGAGGCGCTCGTCGGCGCGGGCCTGGTCGTGTTCCGCATGGTGGCGGACAACCCCGACACGGCGCGCGGCTACTGGATGGCCCTGCACCTCGTGAACACCTTCGTGTTGCTCGCGGTGCTCACCCTGCACGCTTACTTCGCGTACGGCGGGCGGCCCTTTCGGGCTCGCGGCCGGGCCGGGACCGGCTTCGTGGGGATCGGGCTCGGGCTGCTCGCCGTCGGCGTCACCGGCGCGATCGCGGCGCTCGGCGACACCCTCTTCCCCGTCGGCTCCCTCGCCGAGGGCATCGCGCAGGACCTCGACCCCGAAGCGCACGTCTTCCTCCGGCTCCGGGTCGCGCACCCCGTCGTCGCGCTCGTGGTCTCCGCCGCCGTGCTCCTTCGCGCGTCGGCCCTCGCCGCGACGGCCGACGCCCCGCGCATCCGCCAGCTCGCGATCGTGGTCGCGCTGGCGACCGTGGCGCAGGTCGGGCTCGGCTTCCTCAACGTGGCGCTCTTGGCGCCCGTCTGGCTCCAGCTCGTCCACCTGGCCGTCGCCGACGGGATCTGGATCGCGTGGACCCTCCTCGCGGCTCGGGCGTTGGCCCTCCAGGGGGAGCCGGCGCGCGCCGCCGACGAAGGCAAATCGTCCGAAGGGAACGCCGCGGTTGCGTAGCGCGCCCCCTTTGGGTGATAAGCTCGCCCCGTGACCGACAGCTACGTCGGACGAGACGTCGCCGGGCAGTTCCGAATCCTCCAAAAGATCGGGGCTGGCGGGATGGGTGCGGTCTACAAGGCCGAGCAGCCGGACATGAACCGGTTCGTGGCCATCAAGATCCTCCACCCGCGGTACCTGTCGCGCTCGGATCTGGTCTCGCGCTTCCGGCGCGAGGCGCGCGCGATGAGCCACCTCTCGCATCCGAACACCGCGCGGGTCTTCCTCTATGGGCAGCTCGAGGACGGCGCGTGTTATTTCGTGATGGAGTACCTGGAGGGGCGGAACCTCGCGCAGGTAGTCCGCGCCGAGGGACCGATGGAGCCGCTCCGCGCGCTCCGGGTGATGATCCCCGTCTGCGCCGCCCTCGACGAGGCGCACCGCGCCGGCATCATCCACCGCGACCTCAAGCCGGAGAACATCTTCCTCACGGTGCAGGGCGGGATGACCGACTTCCCGAAGGTCCTCGACTTCGGGCTCGCGAAGGTCACCGAGAAGCAGATGCGGCCGGGGTCGATGATCCTCACCCGCGAGGGGATGGTCTTCGGGACGCCCGAGTTCATGAGCCCGGAGCAGGCGCGCGGGAAGGCGCTCGACGCGCGCTCGGACATCTACTCGCTCGGCGTGATCCTCTACGAGCTGCTCACGGGCAAGCTGCCCTTCGACGCGCGACAGCCCATCGAGTACATCCAGCTGCACGTCAACGCGCAGCCCATCCCGCTCTCGCAGCGCGCCCTCGACCGCACCTTCCCGCCCGGGCTCGAGGCGGTCGTGATGAAGGCGCTCGCGAAGGAACCGGACGATCGCTGGTCGTCAGCGGCCGAGCTCGGCGCGGCGCTCGAGGGCGTCCTGCACGGTCGCGCCACCCCACCGAGCCTCGACCTCGGCCCACCCACCCACGATCCGGGCCTCCCGGCCGCCGACGGCTTTCCCGGCGTCGGAGAGGGGCCGAGCGCTCACGCCCCCGCCCCGGCGCCCCCTGCGCCGCAGCCTCTGCCCCCGAGCCCGGCCCCGACCTCCCATCGGCCAGCGCCGCCGATGTCGAAGCTGCCCTGGATCGTGCTCGGCGCGGGCGTCGTGCTCGCGCTCGGTGGGGCGATCGCGCTGATCGTCGCCCTGACCCGCTGAACAAAGGCTAGCAGCTCGTTGAAGAACCTAGTTCTTCGACGGAGCCGCGTGTTTTGGGGGAGGCTCCGGTGGGCTTTGCCCACTGGAGGGGGTCTTTTCGAAAGACCCCACAAAGAAGAGGCAGTCCGTTGAGGGACTCGAAGAGTTCTTCAACGGGCTGCTAAGCCGATTTCGCAAGCCGCCCTACGGGACGGCGCGCAGCGAGCGGCGCGAGCGTAGGCTCGCAGAAGTCTGACGGCGTCACCCCGACCACGTCGGCGTTGCCCCGAGCGCGTCACCTTTGGCATGCTCCGCGTCGTGCCGGACGACGTCGTTTTGGGCATCGACCTCGGGACGACGAACTCGGTCGTCGCGGTGGCGGATGGAACCGCCGCGCGGGTGCTCCCGACCGAGCTCGGCGCCCGCCTCGTGCCGTCGGTCGTGTCGTTCAAGGCGGACGGCGGGATCGTCGTCGGTGAGGAGGCGCGCGAGCGGCGCCTCGTGGACGCCGCGAACACGATCTACTCCGTGAAGCGCCTCATCGGGCGCCCCTTCAAGACCCCGGAGGTCCGCCGCGCTCAGCAGCGCTTCGGGTTCAAGCTCGTGGAGAGCGCGAACGGCGGCGTCGTCGTCGACGTCCGCGGCGAGACCTACACCCTCACCGAGATCAGCGCGTTCGTGCTCCGCGAGATCAAGCGCATCGCCGAGCACAACCTCGGCCGCAGCGTGTCGCGGGCCGTCATCACGGTGCCCGCGAACTTCAACGAGCTGCAGCGGAGCGCGACCAAAGCGGCGGGCCGCGTCGCGGGGCTCGAGGTCGAGCGGATCATCAACGAGCCGACCGCCGCGGCGCTCGCTTACGGCCTCGGCAAGCGCGGCTCGGAGCGGGTCGCGGTCTTCGACCTCGGCGGCGGCACCTTCGACATGACGATCCTTCAGCTCGACGACGACGTCTTCGAGGTGCTGTCGACGGCGGGCGACAGCTTCCTCGGGGGTGACGACATCGACCTCGTGATCGCCGAGCTCATGTGCGACCACTGCCTCTCGCAGCATCGCTGGGATCCGCGGCAAGACGACCAGGCCTTCGAGCGCCTGCGCGCGGCGGGCGAGTGGGCGAAGTGCCAGCTCTCCTCCGAAGCGCTCGCCGAGCTCACGATCGAGGAGCTGACCTATACGACGAGCGGGCGGCCGATCGACCTCGAGTTCAGCATCGACCGCCCGAGCTTCGAGGACGCCGTGCGACCGCTCGTCGCGAAGGCGTTCGACGTGTGCGTGGACGCGCTCGGCCAGGCGCGGATGAAGGCCACCGACGTGGACAACGTGGTGCTGGTCGGCGGCTCGACGAGGGTCCCCCTCGTTCGCGAGATGGTCCGTCAGTTCTTCGGACGCGAGCCGCACACGGGGCACGACCCCGACCTCGTCGTCGCGCAGGGCGCCGCGATCCACGGCTACGCGCTGCGCGGAAAGAACGCACCTGCCCCCTCGCTCGGCAAGGCCGGCGTCCAAAAGCTCGCGCGCGAAGAGCTCGCGGCGCTGCGCGCCGAGCGCGAGGAGCGACGCGCGGCGCTGCCCAAACAGCCCGCGTTCACGGGGCTCGACCTGCCGGTTCCGGTGGCGCCGAAGCGCGCCGGCCCGGTCGGGGCTGGAGCACGCCCCCCCTCGCTCGACGCGCCCTTCCCGGGCGCGCCACCGTCGAAGAAGAAGACCCTCGTCGGCGTGCCGAAGGTCCCTCCACCGCCTCCGGTGCCCCCGCGCGTGTCGCTCGATGCCCCCCGGACCGCGCCAGCCTCCCTCGACGCGCCCTTCACCGAGCCCTCCGGCTCGTTCCGCCTAGACGCGCTCGGGGGCGACCAGGCGGCCGCCCCCCCTCCGCTCGCCGATCCCTTCGCCTCCACCGTCGATCCTTTCGCCGCCCCCGTACGTCCGCTGGCGCCGCCGATCGAGACGTTCGGTGCGTCGAGCGGGGACCTCCCCGGGCCCGAGCTGCCCTCCGTCGTGATCGAGGCTGGCCTCCCGAGCGAGTCGTTCTCGAGCACCTTCGACATCGACGAGTGGAGCGCCGACGACGACGGGGCGCTCCCCTTGCCCTACGTACCGGAGCACGGGCCAGCGGAGCACGGGCAGGACCACGTCGACTTCGACGCGATCGGCGCTGGCGCCGCGCTCCCGATGATGAGCGACGAGGCGCCGCTCCTGATGGACGTCACCCCGCACTCGTTCGGGATCGAGACCGTCGGCGGGTTCTGCCAGCACCTGATCCGTCGCAACGCGCCGATCCCCTCGGAGCAATCGCGCGTCTTCACGACCGGCGCCGACGGCCAAGAGGTCGTGACCATCCGCATCTGCCAGGGGGAGGCGCGCAGCTTCGGCGAGAACCAAGCCCTCGGGCAGATCGAGCTCTCGGGGCTCCGATCGGCGCCGCGGGGCGCGGTGAAGATCGACGTGACCTTCCTGCTGGACGCGAGCGGCACGCTCGAGGTCCGCGCGATCGACGGCGACACGGGCGCGGCGCAGCACATCCGCATCTCCCTGCTCGGCGGCGCCGACGAGACGGAGATCCTCCAGATGCAGAAGCGGCAGCGCTCCCTCTTCGGCGGATCCTGACCGGTGTCGCGATGAGCGATCGGCTCGACCAGCTCGACTATTACACGCTGCTCGGCGCGGCGGACGACGCGCCTCCTGAGGAGCTCCAGCGCGCGTTCCGACGCTTCGCGCGCCGCTATCACCCCGACCGCTTCGCTGGGGAGCCGGCCGAGAAGATCGAGCGCGCCGCGAGCATCTATCGGCGCGGCAGCGAGGCCTTCCAGGTCTTGATGGACCCGAAGACCCGCGCCGCCTACGACGAGGCGCTCCGCGCGGGCCAGACCCGCCTGAGCCCCGAAGAGCGAGATCGCGCGCTGCGAGACGTCGCGCCGAAGAAGTCCTCGCACCCCATCCGCTCCCCGCGAGCGCTCGCGTACTTCGAGCAAGGGGTCCGCGAGGCGCACGCGGGGGATTGGCGGGCGGCCTGGCGGTATCTCCGCGCGGCGTGCGACGAGGAGCCAGGGAACGTCTTCCTCGAGAGCCGCTTCCAACAGGTCGATCGTCGGCTGCGCGGTTGGTGAGTCCGGCGAGAAGCCCGCGAGCGGCCCGACGGCCCGCTCCTCTGCTCCGAAGCCACACGGCTCCGAGGCGCGACGCCCTCTCCGAAGCGGCGCTTCGAGCCTGCGGCGCGGGCGTGCACCTCCTCGTTCAGCTCGTCGTAGCCGAGCGGCGTTTCAAGCCTGCGGCGCGGGCATCTGCGCCACCAGCTCGTTCAGCTCGTCGTAGCCGAGCGGCGCTTCAAGCCTGCGGCGCGGGCACGTGCGCGACCTGCTCGTTCAGCTCGTCGTAGCCGACCGCGCCGAGATCCTCGCGCGTCTCGCGCGGCTCGGGGATCCACTCCTCGTCGGGGCCGTCGTAGGTCGGCGCGTAGGGCTTGCCGTCGTAGGTCCGCCGCTGCGACAGGACGAAGGTCCGGAAGAGGTACGCGACGAGCGAGGGCTGGTCGAGGTTCGGGTGGATGTGCGGGGCCACGAGCTCCGCGTGGGCGGCTGGCGCGAGGCTCCAATGCAGCCCGGGCTTCATGTGGTGGATCGTGTGGAAGCCGTTGTTGAACGTGAACCAGTTGACGACCTTGCCCACGAAATTGCGCGAGTGGTCGTACGCGCTCGTCTCGTCACAGCCGTCGTGTTGGAGCAGGTTCATCGTGACGATGCCCCACTGCGCATAGAGGTGCGGGATCACCCAGAGGAGGAGCGCCTTGCGCCAGTCGACGACGAAGAGCGCGATCTGCACGGCCCAGAGCGCGACGCCCTCGATGACGAGCTGCCGGAACCACTTGGGGTGCCGCGTGCGCATCGCCTTCGCGTAGGAGGAGTCGGCCCGCATGATCGAGGGCACGCACGCGAGCATGAAGAAGAGCAGGTTCAGCAGGTTGTAGCGGAAGCGCGCCTTGGTCGTGCGCATCACGTCGCGGCGCGACTGGGTGTGCTTGTGGTGGCTGAGGTTGTGGCCCGGCACGTACGAGCTGACCGGGTGGCCATAGGTCAGCGTGAGCACGACCTGCCAGACCTTGTTGAGGCTCCGCTGCTTGAAGATCGGGCAGTGGACGGCGTTGTGCGTCGAGACGGCGCCCTGAAAGCTGGTCACCATCAGCACGAGGTACGCGGGGATCGCCCAGCGCAGGTCGACGGCGCCGAGCTCGCTCGGCGTGGCGATCCACAGGAACGCGAGCGTCCCGAAGTAGAGGGCGACGAAGAAGAGGGTGCGCAGGTCGGCGGAGTAGCGGAGCATCGGGATCCCCCTGGGATGGGCGCGAGGCCTCACCAGCGGGGCGACGTTAGCGTCGATTCGGCCCCACGTCGAAGAGGCGGCGCACAGTGGGAGCTCCCAACCCCCCTCTGCCGCCCTCTGCGGTGAGTCGAAGCGATCTCACTGACGCTCTGGGGTCGCCGGCGCGATGACATCGCAAGCCAGGGTAGGTCAGGAGGTCTGGACGCTGGATGACCGCGGACCCACACGCCGACCCCGACTCCCGCCCCCTACCCGCCCGGCAGCCCCGGCGGACGCGAAGCCGGTAACGCACGGCGCCGTCCCCGCGTCGGAGGGCTCGATGACGAGACACGTCCTACCCGAAGCGCGCATCCACCCGAACATCCGCGAGAAGATCGCGACGAGTCATCGTGACCTCGTCGAAGAGGTCGAGGCGGCGATCGCGTCGAACGACCTCGTGGTCGTGGGGATGGCGCAGAACCCCTTCCCGCGAAAGGCCCGCAAGCTGCTCGCCGAGCGGAAGATCGCGCACCAATACCTCGAGTACGGCAGCTACCTGAACCAATGGCGCCGCCGGAACGCGCTCAAGATGTGGACGGGCTGGCCGACCTTCCCGATGGTCTTCTGGAAGGGGACGCTCATCGGCGGCTTCGCGGAGCTCGAGGCGCTCGTCGGGTCGGGGGAGATCCGCGGAGGAAGCTGACCGACGAGCTCAGAGCTGCGTGGCGATCTGGTTGACCACGCTCTGAACGAGGCGCTGGAGGCGGTTCGTGCGGCTCCCCGTCATCGAGGTGTCGTTGGCCTCGAAGGCGTGGAGCACGTTGCCCGAGACGTCGATGATCTGCACCTGCGTGCCGAGGACGGCCGGGCCGAAGCCACCGTTCCGGAAGCTGTTGATGAGGATCGCGACCATCACGCCGCCTTGAGGCACGAGGCCACCCACCCGTTGCAGCGCCTCGCTGATCCGCGCCTGCATCACGCCCGGGACGTCCCAGCGCTCCAGCATCTGGACGCGGTCGCGCGGCATCTCGCCGATCTGCACCTGCACGACGGTGACCGCGCCCCGTGGTGGAGCGGTCAACGTGGGCGTGCGGATGCGCAGACCGCTGCTGCACGCGCTGGAGAGCACGACGAGGGCGACGAGGGCGAGGCGCTTCATGCGCGCGACGGTAGTGCGGCGGCGTCGAAGTTGGAAGCGTCGACCGGAAGCACCTGCGGCATGAGGACCGTGTCCGCGTCCGCGTCCGTGTCCGGGTCCGCGTCGTCCGCGGAGCGCGTTCGTGGTCAGTGGTAGAGCACCGACGCCGAGGTCGAGCGGACCTCGTAGCTCGCGCCCGACGCCGTCTCGAAGTGCGCCGCACCTTCGACGTCGGGGACGAGGAGGTTGGCGAAGCCCGGGACCGAGAGCTCCACGCGCCTCGCCGCGACCCAGCCGAGCGGGCGCCCGAAGGCGTCCCGCGCGCGCATCATCACGGTCTCGTCGTCGGCCTCGGTCAACGCCTCGTCGAAGAGCCCCGCCCAGCGCGGCGCTTGGAAGGGCGCGAGCTGGAAGACGTGGTGCGGCGCGACCCGGTCCGACAGCGTCCGCGTGCCGGTCACGGCGACCACCCGCTCGCGCAGGCGCAGATAACTCCAATCCGACACCCACTGCGGGTTGCAGTAGCCCATGAAGTCCTTGGTCGTCGGGTTGTGCAGGGTCCGGTTGCGGAAGTCGTAGCCCCAGACGCCGGTGTTGCCGCCCGCGTGTGGGTACGAGGCCTCGGCGCCCGCCGCGCCGCCGCAGGGCGCGTGGGGACGGCCGTGCGCGTGCCCGAGCTCGTGGATGGCCGTGAAGCGCGTGCTCTCGTCCCCGTAGTGGAGCGTCAGTCCGTAACGCTGGCTCTGCGCGTTGCGCGTGTTGAGGGGCGCGATCCCGGCGATGCAGCCGCTGCGGCAGAAGTCGCGGTACGTGGGGGCCGGCGCGACGAGGCCGAGGTAGTACTCCTCCGGCGCGGCGCCGTCGCTCTGGCGGAGGTTCCCGAGCCCGCCGAGCAAGTTGCTCCACGCCTGCCCGCTCGACGGCGCGATCGCGTTGCTCGTCCCCACGGCGTCGCGCACGCGGAAGTTGACCTCGGTCACGGGCCACATCGAGAGCAGGTGCTGCCGGAGCGCCTCGAGCGCCTGGTCGCTGATGTCGGGCATGCGGCCGCTGCCGTCCGCGTCGTAGCGGATGGGGACGATGACGACGTCGAGCGTGCCGCTCGCCGAGAGCTCGAGGTCCAACAAACCTCCGTCCCGCGGGAAGCGCGCGAGATCGCCGCCAGTCCCGCCCGGCACCGCGAGCGTCACCGAGACGCTCGCCCCGGGCGCGAGCGCCTCCCGGGGGAGGATGACGTTCAGCGTGGAGCTCGCCGTCTCGACGGTGGATGCGCCGCTCACGGTGGCCTCGGCGTCGAAGGTCTGGACTCCCCCGTTGGCCTCGATCCGCACGAAGGCCTTCACGGCGCGCGGGCTCCATCCTGCGGCGGGGCGCACGAAGACGCGGAGCAGCGACGGCTTGTTCGCGAGCAACGGGAGGTTGCGCGCGACCACCGCGCCGCTCTCGACCAAGGGCACGCGCAGCGTCTGGTACATCTCGAGCCCCACGAGCTCGAGCCCCTCGACCGGACCGTAGCCGGGCGGGAGGTCCGTCGGGGTCTCGGGTCCTGCGTCGATCTCGGGTGGCCCCGCGTCGACGGTCGGCGGCACGCCACCGTCGGCTCCTGGTGCCTCGTCGCCAGCGTCTGCTGGCACTTCGGGCATGACGACCCCGCCATCGACGCTCGGCCAGCCGCCGTCGTCCTCGACGGGTCCCGGGCGCTCGGGCTCGAGGTCCGTGCGGGTCAGCTGACCGCCGTTGCAGGCGAGGAGAAGGAGAGAGAGGAGGGCACCACCACGCATGTCCAGCGGCACTGCACGAAGCGTGCACACCACCGGCGCAAGAAATTCCTTCATGATCTCGCGATGAGAGCCCACCCGCGCTGTCACCCGAGGAGTGACACCCGGCGGGCGTCGCCGGGGCCCGGATGCCACCGAGTCCGGCGACCGAGTCCGGCGTCCGAGCCCGGCGACGACCGAGTCCGGCGACCGGGCCCGACCGAGTCCGGCGACCGAGTCCGGGCGACCGGGCCCGGCGACCGAGTCCGGCGACCGAGTCCGGCGACCGAGTCCGGCGACCGAGTCCGGCGACCGAGTCCGGCGACCGAGTCCGGCGACCGAGTCCGGCGACCGAGTCCGGCGTCCGAGCCTGGCGACCGGGGCGAGTCCGCCGGCGTCTGGGAGCAAACCCCTTGCAACGCGCGCCGTTGAGACGTATCCGAGCGCCGATGACCGATCCCATCCCCACGCCGCAAAATGAGCGCGAGACCAGAGAGGCGATCGACACGCTCCTCCGCTCCATCCGGCACGACCGATCGCAGTGGGAGCAGGGCCTCGCGACCCTGCGCTCGTGGCTCGAAGGGCCGCGAAAGCAAGAGACCGCGGAGCTCGTCGCGGCCGCCGCGCGCCGTGAGCGCCTCGAGTTCCAGTGGAAGCTCGAGGAGCTGGTCGAGAGCGTCTTGCCGCCACCGCCGCCGCCACCCGCCAAGCCCGAGCCCACCCCCGACGAGGCCGCGGCGGCGCCCGAGCCCGCCCCCGAGCCCGAAGAGCCGGCCCCGGAGCCTCCGCCTGCGGGCGCGGTTCGCGCAGAGGACCTGGACCTCATCGCGCAGGATCCCCGTGGCTTCGCGCTCGCCGAGCACCGCCCGACCGGCGACTGGTACTTCATCACGGGCCAGGATCCGAGCGGACAGCTCCAGATGCGCAAGCTCAGCCTCGACGAGAAGCGCACCCTCCAGGCCCAGCTCGGCGTGCTCTGATCCTCCACCGGCGCCAGAGACGGCCGCAGAACCGGACAGGCCGCAGAAACGGACACGGCCGCAGAACCGGACACGGCCGCAGAACCGGACACGGCCGCGGAACCGGACACGGCCGCAGAACCGGACACGGCCGCAGAACCGGACACGGCCGCGGAACCGGACACGGCCGCGGAACCGGACACGGCCGCGGAACTGGACAGGGCCGCGGAACCGGACACGGCCGCGGAACCGGACACGGCCGCGGAACCGGACACGGCCGCGGAACCGGACACGGCCGCGGAACCGGACACGGTGTCAGCGCAGCGGGATCTCGCGCTGCTCGGCCTCGTCCACGGCCCGACAGAACGCCGCGAAGTCTGCGTAATCGCCCGGCGCGACCCGCATCATCGGGATGTCGAGGCTGCGCTCCACCACGAGCTGGCCGCCCTCCTCGCGTGCCTCGACCGTCAGCCGCGCCGCGCCGAACGCGCGCGTGATCGGCGCGAGCCGGGCGGAGGGCGCGCCGTCCTCGGTCGTGAGCCGTAGGACGACGTCGAGGTGGATCGGTGGACCGACGACCTGCGTCGTCGTGCGCGCGTCGAGGCGCGCGAAGCGTGGGGCGAGCACGGTCGGGAAGAGCCCCGGCAGCACCAGCGCGCCCCCCTGGCGACGCGCGAGCGCGGGGACACGCGCGCGATAGCGCAGCACGAAGGGCTCGGACGTGCTCTCTCGCCCGGAGATGCGCAGCGACTCGAGGCGGGCCCCGCTGAGCAGTCGCCCGAGGTAGGCCTCCTCGAAGCGCTGCTCGAGCACGGCGGCGGGCACGCCCTCGAGGTCGTTGCGCCACGCGATCGCCTCCACCCCGCGGAAGGTCTCGACGACCTCGACCTCGGCGGAGCCGTCCCGCGCCACGCGCGCGTTGATCTCGATGCGTCGATGGTCGGCGACCAGCGCGTCGTCACCGGCGGGCGACGAGGGCAGCTGGATACGCACCGGCCCCTCGGCGCCCGTCCCGCCCGTGAGGACGAGCGCGTCCATCCCGCGGAGCGCCGGGTTGACATAACCGAAGGGCACGCCGCGCGCCGTCGGCTGCAGGAAGGTCGCCGCCTCCCCTTCCCCGAGCATGAGCACGAGGTGCGTATAGGTCTCCTCGTCCGCGACCTCCGACCGCGTCTGATCGCCGCCGAAGCCGCGGACGATCGCGAGCTTCGACTCCACCCCGACGAGGCCGAGGAGGTAGTGGAGCATGCGCACGCGGTTGCCCGTGCGATCGGCGATCATGGGCGCGGCCTCGCCGAACACGTCCTCGTTGTTCTCGGTCTCCTTCAGCAGCCAGTCGTAGAGTCGCTCGGCCTTGGCGCGGTCCTCGCCGCGACCGGCGATGCGGCGCGCGAGCCGCGCGGCCGCAGGGTCGATCACGTCGCGGTCGGCGAGCACGTCGCGCAAGCCCTCGACGAACGAGGACCAGGTCGCGTTCACCGCCCAGTTGACGGAGGGCAGGTACTCCCGCGCCGCGACCGCGCTCGGCTCCATCACGAGCGGCGCGCCGCGGTCGACGCGCCAGCGGTACTCGGTCGTGCCGCCCGGCCCGGCGCGCCGGCGCGTCTCGGGCGCGGGGCCGCGCGGGTCGATGGACGGCTCCATCCCGCTCGGGACGAGCAGCACCTGCTCGCTCCGGAAGAAGGGAAGCTCGAAGCTCGCGAAGTAGAAGCGGTCTCCCAGCACCCCGCTCGGGAGCCCAGCCGGCGGGTCGAGGACGCGGACGTACTCCATCTCAACGAGATCCCCGATCGCCAACGTGGGCAGCGAGATGGTATCCTTGCCCTCGATGAGCTCGGGCTCGAGCCGGCGTCCGTCGGGCTTGATGGTGTGCAGCCCGAGCAGGTACGAGCCCGTGGGGGGCGCGAACTCGCCCTGCTCGTCGACCGCCTCGTCGCTGCGGACCTCGTAGATCTGGTGCACGAGCGCCATCGACGAGAAGTCCTCGAAGACCCGGATGGCCGAGTAGTCGAAGACGAGGACCTGCGGCTGCTCGTATCCGAGCTGCGCTTGCCGATAGGCCGCGATCGCCTCGGCGCCGTCGACGCGGTACCCCGCGAGCTCGAACTCACCGCCGAGCGCGGTCCGGATGCGACGCAGCTCGGCCATGTCGGCGGGCTGCTCGGCGATGGCCTCCTCGAGCACGCGGAGCGCCTGGCTCCGATCGCCCGTCGCGAGCGCGCGATCCGCGAGCGAGAGGCGCGGCGTCGGTGAGCGCGGGGAGCTCTCCCGCATCGCCGCGAGCGTCTGCAGCACGCCCTGCTCGTCGCGGCTCGCCTCGGCGAGGTCGAGCTGGCTCGGCAAGAAGCGTGATCGCGACTGCTCGGGCTCCAGCGCGCGGAGACGCTCGAGCTCGGAGCGCGCCTCCGCGAAGCGGCGGGCGGCGATGAGCGATTGGTAGCGCTCGCCGCTCCGCGCGTCGCACGCGACGAGCGCGTCGATCGCCGGGTCGACGAGGTCGATCCGGTCTCGGCGCTGCGCGAGCGCGAGCCGCGCGCGGATGGGCGCGCACGCCCCGGGCGCGACCTCCTCCGCCTCGGCGACGAGCGCGTCCGCCTGGTCCTCCCACCCGCGGCCGAGCATCAGCTCGAGCAGCGTCAGCTTGAAGGGTAGCGCGCGCGGCCAGCGCGCGTTGCCGTCGCGGAGCGCCTCGATCGCCTCCTGGTCGCGACCCTCCGCGGCCTCGAGGCGCGCGAGCTGGAGCACGGGGAACCACGCGAGCGGGTCCTTGGCGCGCGCGGCCCGGAGGAACGCGCGCGCGCGATCGCGTCGCATGTCCGGCGTGACCGCGGGATCGCCGAGCGCGACCACGCTCTGGAGGACCCGCACGAGCGCCGCGCCCTCGCGCGAGGCCGGCCCCGCCACCCGCAGGCGCTCGCGCGCGTGGACGACGGCGCCACGCGCGAGGTGCAGGGATGCGGCGACGTAGGTGCTCCACGGGTCGTCACCCCGCGGGATGGCGAGGTCGTGGGTGCCGGGCACCAGCGTCACGCCGAGCACGGGGTTCGGGTGGCGCGTCGCGAGCTTCACCTCGATCTCGTGGCGGCCCGCGGAGAGCTCGACCGGGTGGAAGGTGACCCGACGGAGGGGATCGCGGCGATGGTCGAGCCGGATGACGCGCTCGCCGTCGATCCGGATCTCCACCGCGTTGGGCGTCTCGAGCCGCAGCACGTGCGCGCCGCCCTCGGCGACGTCGACGAAGGTCTCCGCGTAGGTCGTGCCACCACCGCCGATGGCTCCACCTCCGAGGTGGACCCCGCACCCACGCCCCTCGTGCCGCCGCGTCGGCTGCGGACCGCGCCCGGGGCCGAGGTCGTAACGCTCCTCGAGCGGGCCGCGCGCTTGGGCGGGGAACGTCCGGTCGAAGCCGAGCAGCTCTCGAGGCCCGAAGGGCCCGATCACCCGCCACTCGGTCGCGCAGCCGACGCTCCGGGCGATCTCGGCGGCGCGCGCGACGTCGCCGTCACGATAGGCGAGCTCGACGAGCACGTCGGCGGTGGTGTGCTGCGCGGCAGGGGGCAGGCTCGCGAGCACCGCCGACAGGCGCGCCTCGGCCGCCTCGCGGAAGCTCGGCGCCAGCTCGATGAGCTCCTCCACCCCGGACGCGGCGAGCTCCGCGGTCGCGGGGTCACGCAGCTCGAGCGTCTCGACGAAGCGCGTGAGGGCGGTGGCGAAGTCTCCGTGCGCGTGGGCGACGAGCCCACCGAGCAGCCGCGGACGCGGATCGTCGGGCGCGAGCGCGATGGTGCGCTCGATCGCGGCCGAGGCGCGCGAGGGATCGCCGTCGTGGCGGAGCGACTCTCCGACCGCGAGCGCCCACGCGGCGTCCGGGTCGCTCGGTCTGGCCGCGGCGCGGCGGCGTAGGTCCTCGATCGTGAGCTCGGCAGGCGTCGTCTCGCCGCCGCGGGGGCAGCCGGCCAGCGCCAAGGTCACGAGCGCGAGCGCGAAGAGCCGCGCCGGTGGTCGCGTCATCACGTCGGCTCCTCCGAGGGGCTGTCGCCAGCCCCCCCCGCGCGGGGCCCCCTCCCACGTGCCTCCACTCGTTTCGTTCGCTGCGCGCCATCCACTGGGGCGGCTCGCGAAAAACCGGCCGAGCTTCTCTTCGGTGGCCGTGGAGGGGCGCGCGCGCTTCGTCGCGGAGGTCATCGTCTCGTCTCGTCGCAGTAGGGTGGTGAGGACACGATCACGAAGGAGGGTCATGGCGCCTCCACGATGAGCCGCTGCCGCAGGATCTGATCCGCGCGCTCGAGCCAGCGCCGGAAGGCCGCGTATTCGTCCGGCGCGATGCGGTCGCGAGCGAGCACGAGCTCCGTCCGGAGTCGGACGCGGCGCGCCTCCCGCTCGACGGTCATGCGCACGCGACCGAACTCGCTCTCGGCCTCCCCGCCGTCCGGCAGCGTCCGCACGGTGGCGCCTGCTGGCAGGTGCAGGACGCGCTCTTCGACGTACGACGAGGTCACGCCGAGCTCGAGCGGAAGCCTGCGCTGCGTGCCGCGCGCCATCGCACGTGTCAGCTCACCGAGGACCGAGCCCTCGACGCGGAGTCCTTCGCCGTCGCGCGCCGCGAGCTGCGGGACCTCGGCCTGCCAGCGCGCCTCGACCGACTCGCCGAGGCGGTCGAGTCCCTCGAAGCGCACGGCGTCGAGCCGGAGGCCGGGGAAGAGCGTCCGGAGCTCGCGCTCGTAGCGCTCGCGCCGAGTGCCCTCTGCCTGGTAGGTCGAGCGGAGCCGCGGCGCGCCCGAGCCCCGGACGACCTCGCGCGCGTCGACGCGCGCGCTCCCGTCGGCCGCGAGGCGGACGTCGAGGTGGCGCTCGCGGTGGTTCTGCTCCGGAGGCAGCACGGGCGTGCGCCGCAGCGCCGAGCCCTCCGGGTGGACGTGGAGCACCGTGACCCCCTGATCCATCTCGGGGAGCTCCGTGATGCTGCTGTGCTCGGCGGTCCCGTCCAGGTAGAGGTCGAGCTCGGGGACGTAGGCGATCGCGTGATCGAACACCGCGAGGCTCGCCGGGAGATCCTCGATGCGGCCGTTGCGGCGTGTCCGCACGAGCACGATGTGCGCGTCGATGCCGGCCTCCCGGAACATCGTGTAGAGGAGCGAGGCCTTGTCCTTGCAGTCGCCGAAGCCGCGGCTGACGATCTGCGGCACGCGGTAGGGCTTGTACCCGTGGATCCCGAACTCGAGGCCGACGTAGCGCGTGTGATCGAGCACCCAGCGGTGGATCGCCTCGACCTTCGAGCGGGTGTCGGTCTTCCCGGCGACGAGCTGGCGCACCGTCCGCTTCAAGCCCTCGTCCGCGTAGAGCTGGTCTTGGATGAGGCCCCAATACCAGCGCCCCACGTCCTCCCAGCTCTGGTAGGTCGAGACGTGCAGGTAGGGGGCGATCTCGGTGAAGCCTGGCGCGTCCGGCTCGGTGCGGAGCGCAGGCACGTTCTCGGCGATCCAATGATCGACGCGCGCGCCGTCGGCCTCGCGCCGCTCGTGCCGCAGGCCCGGCAGCGAGGGCTCGTTGAAGTGGAAGGTCCGACGCGCCGGCGTGATCAGGACGTAGTCGGAGCGCCGCACCGGCTGCAGATCCTGCAGGAAGGTCAGATCGCCGAAGTAGTCCGCGAAGAGGTTCCGATGCGCGACGTCGTCGACGCGCCACCGGAGCTCGACGACGTCACCGGGTAGCAGCGCCGGGAAGACGACGACGAGGGCGCGGGTGTCGTAGTAGATGCGGTACCACGGCTCGCCCAGCGGCTGCTCGAAGAGCTGCGCCGCCTCGAGGCGCTCGCCGCCGCGATAGACCCGCGCGAGCCGCAGGTCGACGCGCTGCGAGGTCGGATCCCACTGGATCGCGTAGGTGCGCATGCGGCGCGCGCCCTCCTCGTCGTGGATCTGGACGGCGACCTGCCGGAAGCGCGAGCCGAGTCCGCTCTCGAAGACGGTGCTCACGTTCAGGTCCTGCAGCGTCGTGAGCGGGAAGCCGTCCGCCTCGCCGCGGCGCGCGAGCAGCGTCTCGGCGTCCGCGGCGTAGCCCTCGTCGACGCGCTGCTGGGGCCGCACCTGCTCGAGGAGCTCGCGCGTCGCGGCGTCCTGGGGCCGCAGATCGAGCGCTGCGCGGAGCGCGCCGATCGCCGCGTCCGGCTGCCCGACGCGCAAGAGCAGCTTGCCGTAGGCGACGTGCGTCGAGGCGTCCTCGGGCGCGAGCTGCAGCGCGGCGCCGAACGCGTCGAGCGCGTCGTCCATCCGGCCAAGGGCCTCGTGGATCGTCGCGACGTAGCGGAGCGTCGCGACCTCGCCGGGCGCGGCGGCGCGGATCGCTTCGAGCTGCTCGACCGCCGCCGGTCGATCCCGCCGGCGCACGGCGTCAGCCACGAGCGCCTGCCGCAGCCGCACGTCGTCCCAGCGCTCGGCGAGCGCCCGCGCGCGGAGCGCGACGGCGGCGTCGGGATCGTTCGCGGCCTCCGCGTGATCGGCGCGGACGAGGAGCCAACCCGGCGCGTCCCCGGTCGCGCCTTCCAGCGCGGCCTCGACGATCGCCCGCGCGGCTTGGGGGAGATCCATCGCGCGATGGAGCTCCGCGCGGACGAGCGCCGCCGCGATCTGGTGGCGTCGGTCGCTGGTCCTCGGGACCCGATCGAGGTAGCCGAGCGCGTGCTCGGGGTGGAAGCCCGTGCGCGCGAGCTGCGCCATCACGACGAGCGCCTCGGCGCTCGTCGGGAATCGCTCGACGGCGAGGGTCGCGTATCGGAGCCGCTCGTGGCGCGCCTCCTGCGTCCGCGCCGCCAGCAGGAGGTGCTCGAGCGTCGGCGCGAGATCGGCGGCCCGCGCCGCGAGCTGCCGCACGCGGTGCGCCGCCTCGTCGTCCGCGCCCGTGAAGAGCAGGAAACGCGCGAGGTCGTGGAGCGCCGGGGCGCGCGCGTCGTCCCCCGCGGCCGCCGCCTCGAGGAGCTCGAGCGTCGTCCGCAGCGCCGCCGCAGGTCGGCCCGCGTGCCCTTCGGCCGCGGCCATGGGGATCGCCTCGGCGTCGAAGCGCACGCCCCGCGCGCGCTGGCCCCGCGGATCGCTCACACGGAGGTAGAAGCCCCAATCCTCCTCCGCGACGCAGGTCTTGACGAGCAGGCGGTTGGCGCCCGCGTGCGCCCCTACGGCGATCGCGTGACGATCGGGATCGGGCTGTCGGTACGCCGGGTCGTCGTGGACGCGGGCGCCGTTCCAATAGACCCGGCTCGCGCCGCCCGCGCCGAACCAGAGGACGAGCGGCTGCGCGCGCTCGACGTGAAGCACCGTCGTCGCGTAGCCGCAGACGTGCGACCGAGGGCGGAAGAGCACGTCGAGGTCGACGTACGCGAAGGCGTCGAGCGGCGGCGCGCGACGCCAATGGACGTCCCGCTCCTTGCCCTCGTATGCCGTGGCGGGCTCGAAGGCAGCGAGCCGCTGCGCCTCGGGCGGGAAGTCGCGCGCGAAGCCGCGCTTGCCCTCGTTGTCGAAGGGCCCGATGACCTGCCAATCGGTCACGAAGTCGAGCGCCTCGAAGGTTCGGGCCGAGGCCTCGAGGTCACCCGCGCGTCGCTCCGCGCGTGCGAGCAGGGCCGACGCATAGGCGCGGCGGTCCGAGGAGAGCCGGGCGTCCCGCGCGAGCGCCCCGAGCGCGCCGCGGACCGCCGCCGGGCTCGCGTCCTGGCTCTGCCGCCACAGCTCGAGGAGCGCGAGCATCCCTCGCGGACCGCGCTCGCGCGCAGCCTCCTGCCCGAGGCGGCGCACCTCCGCGTCGAAGGGGTTGGGCGCTTGAGCGCTGACCGAGAGCGCCAACGCGAGCGTGCACGACACGACGAGCGCGCGCAGGGGACGAGCCAAGGGAGCCTCCGGAGGTCCGAGTGGGGCAGCACCGTACTACAGGCCACCCGACACGCACGGACTCGGGAATGTTCCCGACGGGGAATCTCGGGGGAGCGAGGAGTCCCCCCCAGGCCCTCGCTCCCCCGAGTCTCACGCCGTCCCCCTCACTCGTCTCGGTGATCCGAGCCGCCTGGTCGACCTCCGTCGCCTCTCGTCGAGGGCCGTCGGGCCCTCACGCCACGTTCGGCTCGGCGCGCGACCCCTCGAGGAGCTGGTCGAGCACCTGGAGCGCGTCGTGGGTCGTGAAGATGCCGAGCAGCTTGCCGCCAGCGCCCGTGACCACCGCGGAACCGTATTTGTGCCGAATCATCTCGCGCACGACATCGAGCACGGGCGTCTGCTCCCCGACCGTCCACGGCTCGGGGCTCATCGCCTCTTCGACCCGCACACGGTCGGGGCTGACGTCGTCGAGCGCGCCGATCAACCCGACGTCCCGCTCGCTCAGCATGCCGACGAGCTTGCCCCCGTGCAGCACGGGGAGGTGGCGGACTCGGTACTTGTCCATCAGCGTCTGCGCGGCGCTCAGCGTCTGATCACGCCCGATGGTGTGGGGCAGCGGCGTCATCCAGCGAGCGATGAGTTCGGTCTCGGACATCTCGTCTCTTCTCTCTTCTCGTCGTGCGTTGTGTGGTGCGCCGTCCGCGGCTCGAGTCCGACCTCGCCGACCCTGACCGCGGGATCAGGAGAGCCCGCAGCGAGCGCTTCGATGAGGGGAGGGACGGCAAAGAACGTGGACAGCCACCGGAGGGCGTCGCGCCCGTCGGCGGTGGGCCGACCACGAAGCATCGTCCGTGCCGCACGAGCGGAGGCGCCGTTTGCGACGGATCTGCCGCGAGAACGACGCCGCGCGGGCGCACTCGCTGCGCGAAGCCGACCCAGAACGCAATCGATGCGCCATGGCGGTCCTCGCCGGGGATCCGCCCGTGGGTGGGACCCGTTCGACCTGGTCACGGCGAGCGCGTAAGCTCCGCGCGATGCGTTCCGTGGGCCTCGTCGTGGTCCTGATGTCGGCGACCGCCGCCGCGCAGGACGCGCCCCACCCCGCCGAGCGGCGGGTGGGTGTCCTCGTCCTCGGCGTCACCCCAGCCGACCGCGCTCTCGCGGACGCGCTGGCGGAGGTGCTCATCGCGGCGGTGGCCGACTCGCCGGGCCCCGCGCGCATCCTCGTCGGCAAGGAGGAGCTGCAGGCCGCGCTCGGACAGGACGACGAGGCCTCGCTCGCCTGTCTGGCGTCGGCGTCGTGCCTGGGTCGTCTCGGGGTCCAGCTCTCTCTCGACGAGCTCGTCGCGGCGACCCTCGGCCGCCGGGAGGCGGGCTTCGCCTTCGACCTCGGCCGCCACGATCCACGGACGGGCGACCGCCTCGCGCACACCTTCCGAGACGTGGACGGCGTCGGCGAGGGGGAGCTCGCGACGGCGCTCGTCGCCGCGTACGGGGAGCTCGCCCACGCGGACGGCACACGCCCGCCCGCGCGCGGCGGCGACCCGCAGGGCGGCGACCCGCAGCACGACCCGCAGGGCGGCGACGCAGCCGCAGTCCCCGAGCTCGCAGCGCTCGCCGAGCTCACCGTCACCTTCGACCCTCCGCACGCGCGGGTGACGATCGACGGAGAGCCCATCGACGGCCCCGAGCGGCTCGCGGCGGGGCGGCACGTCGTCCGGGTCGACGCCGAGGGTTACCGCGGCTTCGAGCGCGCCATCGAGCTCCGTCCCGGCGAGCAGCGGGTGTTGGATGTCCACCTGGCGGCGCTCCCTCCGCTGTCACCGCCGCAGCTCCGGCTCGATCGCGCGCTGATCTCGAGCGGGGCGGGCGCCGCCGCGGCAGGGATCGGCCTCGCTCTCGGCTTCGGCCTCCGCTCCCGCGCGCGGCCCGCCGAGGGCGCGACGCGCGCGGACGCGCAGCGCTTCGTCGAAGGGCGCGAGCGCGACGCTCGCGTCGCCAACGTGGGCTTCGTGCTCGCCGCGGTCGGCGCCGTCACCGCGACGGTAGGCGCCCTGCTGTGGCGGCGACGCTCGACGCCTCACCTCACGCCCCACGTCGCCTTCCACCCCACCGGCGCCTTCGTGGCGCTCGAGCTGCGACGATGAGCACCGGCGCCCCCCAGCCCGCCGGCCCGAGCACGCGGCACGTGCCTCCGCCTCCGGACACGCGCGAGCCCACCCGAGCAGGGCACGAAATCGGACACGGACACGGACGCGGACACGGACTCGGACTCGGACTCGGACTCGGACTCGGACTCGGACACGGACTCGGACACGGACTCGGACTCGGACACGGACTCGGACCTGGACACAGACACGGGACCAGACGCCGCTCCCAGCGGGCCGCGAGGCTCTTCGCGTGGTGGCTCACCTCACTCGCGCTCTGGGGGTGCACCGTCGATCGTGGTTTCCTCGACGAGGATCTCTTCCCTTGCGCGAGCCCCTCGGATTGTGGCGAAGGCTGGGGCTGCGTGCGCGCGAGCCCCTATGCCTCGGACTTCTGCGCGCCCGACTGCCAGAGCGTTCGATGTGACGGGATCTGCACCGTCCAGGGCCGCGACGCGCTCTGCCTCCGGGGCTGCCGGCTCCAGGCGGACGGGACGAGCTCCGACTGCGGCGACGGGCTCGCGTGCGTGCGCACGAGCGCGGAGTGGGACGACGGCGTCTGCTACCCGGTGCGTCGGTGTCGAGGGTCGACCGATTGCAGCGCGGGTGAGGTCTGCCTCGCCGAGCTCGTCGGCCTGACCCCCGCGGACCCGCGCAGCAACGGCTATTATTGCGTGCCCGCCCCCGACATGGACGGAGAGTGTCCCTCGCGCTCGCGCCCGGTCGCGCTCGAGAGCGGGACCGAGCTCTGCGTGGCGACGTGCGATCCGCCCGATACGCGCTGCCCTCCGGGCTTCGGGTGCTTGCTGCAAGCGGCCGTGCTCTCGGACGTCGAGGTGCTGTGCTACCCCGGGATCTACGGCGTCCCTTGCGACGACGACACCAACTGCCTGCTCGGCCGCTGCCTCGATACGGGCGCGTCGGGACGACAATGCACGCTCGGCTGCGACGAGGCGGCGCGGCTCGCCGGCGGCTGCGGAGGTCTCTCGAGCCTCGCGACGCACGTGAGCGCCCTGACCTTCGAGTGCGACCCCGCCGCGGCGGGCGGCGGCGGTCTCTGCGTGATCCGCTCCGGCATCGGGTTCGTCTGCACCACCCCCGAGAGCGACGCCTACGTCTGCGCCGACGGACTCGAGTGCCGCACCTTCTCGTCGGCCTTCGACCAGGTACGCCTTTGCACGAAGGGCTGCCGGACGGATCGCGAGTGCAACGCCCCCGGGGCCTACGTGAACTACTGCCAACCTTTCCTCGAGGAGAGCGTGTGCCTGCCACGCTTCGCCGTGGGGGCGCGCTGCTCGGACCCGCGCCAATGCCTGAGCGACCGCTGCGAGCGCGGCGTGTGCGTGGACTGAGACCCCGCCAAGACTCACGTCCATGGAGTGGATGGGGTTGGATGGGCTGGATGGGCTGGATGGGCTCGCCAACCTGGCGACCGGATCGCGAAGCGAGCTGACGACGGGTCGAAAGACCCTCTCGACTCCCGGCGAGCTTACAGTGATACTGGACGCAATGGCTGCGCGCCGCGTGCTCGTCCTGATCGACGACGCCGACCTTCGAGCTTCGCTCGTCGAGATGCTCGAGGAGCTTGGTGTGCCCGCGCTCGGGCGCGACGCGGAGGGGGCGCGGGGCGCGACGAGCGCCGACCCAGACACGGCGGCGACCTCCGTGCTCGCGAGCCTCACGGCGGGCGACTGCGTGGTTCTCTTGGCCGCTCGGAGCCCCGCCGAGACCCTGGCCGAGCTCCGCGGCTTCCGCGAGGACCCGCGCCTCACGCATGTCCCAGTGCTCGTCGTCGCGCGCGACGAAGAGGTCGCGTCGCTCTTGCCGGGGGCCTTCGAGCTCGGGGCCGACGACCTCCTCCGCCACCCCTTCCCGCCCGCGGAGCTCCTCGCGCGCGTGAGCGCCCGCTTCCTCCAGCGCGGCGCGGTCGACGCGCTCGCGCACGACAAGCACGACGCCGAGGTGATGCTCGAGCTGACCCAGGCGCTCGCCTCGTCGCTCGACTTCCGAGAGATCCTCTACACCGTGGTGCGACGCATCGCGGACGTGGTGCACGTCTCGCGCGTCTCGATCGTGCTGGCGCCCGAGCCCGATCAAGGCGACGTCGGCTACGTCGTGGTCGCGAGCGACGACGAGCGCCTCTCGAACCTGCGGCTCGACCTCACGAAATACCCAGAGATCCGTCAGGTCCTCCGCACCCGCGAGGCGCTGACGATCACCGACGCGCACACACACCCAGTGCTCGACGGCGTGCGGCAGGACGTCGAGCAGGCCGAGCTGAGCGCGATGAATCTCTTCCCGATCGTGTGGGAAGAGCAAGCCATCGGAGTGCTCTTCCTCCGCGCACACGCCGCGCGCGGAGAGCTCTCGCCCCGCGAGATGCACCTCTGCCGGGTGCTCGCGAACGCGACGGCGGTCGCCCTCCGAAACGCGCGCGTCATGCAGTCGCTCCGCGACCACACGCAGCAGATCACCTTCGCGCGCTTCGAGGCCGAGCGCCGCCTCCGCCAGCTCAAGCGCTACGCCGACCTCTTCGCGTCGGCCGCGGAGGGCATCGCGGCAGCCGACAAGGAGGGGCACCTCCTCTTCGCCAACCCCCGCGCGCACGAGATCATCGGCGCCGAGGCTGGCGCCGCGGAGGACGAGCACGCGCTCCGCGGCGCGACGCTCCTCGAGCGCGTGCACCCCGACGATCAAGAGCGCATCCGCGCGCTTTGGCGCGGCTTCGCGCGCGGTGAATACCCGCGCGGCGTGGACATCCGACTCCGCCACGAGGACGGCGACTACATCGTCTGCAGCTGCAGCTTCGCCTCGCTTGCCGACGGCGACGGCGCGGTGCTCGTGTCGTTCCAGGACGTGACCGAGCAGCGCCGCACGGAGGCCGAGTTCGTCAAGACGATGGAGTTCCTCGAGTCCCTCATCGACGCGAGCGTGGACGGCATCGTCGCCTCCGACATGGACGGCAACATCATCCTCTTCAACCAGGGCGCCGAGCGGATCTACGGGTGGCGCGCCGAGGAGGTGGTCGGGCGCATGAGCGTCCACCAGCTCTACCCGGGAGACGGCGCCAAAGAGGTGATGCGAAAGCTCAAGGGCGGCCAGCACGGCGGCGCGGGGCGCCTGGCGCCGACCCACATGGAGGCGCTCGGCCGCAACGGCGAGCGCATCCCGATCCGGCTCTCCGCGGCGATGATCTACGAGCGCAACGAGCCGGTCGCGACCTTCGGGATCTTCACGGACCTCCGCGAGAAGCTGCGCGTCGAGGAGCGGCTCGCCGAGGCCCAGCAGAAGCTCGCGTCGACCGAGCGTCAGGCGCTCATCGCGGAGCTGGCGGGGACGGCCGCGCACGAGCTCAACCAGCCGCTCACGAGCGTGATGGCCTACGCGGAGCTGCTCAAGCGCCGCCTCGAGCCGGGCACGGCGGAGTATCGGGCCGCGGAGATCATGGTGCGCGAGGCCGAGCGGATGGCCGACATCGTGAAGAAGATCGGCAAGATGACGAAGTACGAGACGAAGAGCTACGTGGGGAGGCAGCGGATCCTCGACCTGGACCGCGCCTCGAACGATGAGGAGGCAGGCGAGACGGGAGAGACCTGAGACACGGCGCTCGCGCCGTGGGCGCGAGGTGCGAGGTTCGGAGCCGAGGCTCCGAGACGAGGTGCGCGGACCGCGGTGGGTGAGCGGTCGCGCGGACTCGAGAGGTTGGGCCGGTGTGAAGGGCCCGCGGTGCGAAGGGCCCGAAGTGCGAAGGGCCCGCAGTGCGAAGGGCCCGCAGCGCGAAGGGCCCACAGTGCGAAGGGCCAGTGCGAAACGGGTGGCGTCGAGGGACCTCGGCGCAGGGTGGGCAAAGGGCGGGGAGCGAGGAACGAAGCTCGTGGATCGCGAGAGAGACGAGTTGGACGACTACGAAACGTGGGAGCAGCGAGATTCGAGCTCGGTGCCCAAGCCCCCTTCACGCCGAAGGGAGCGGGTCTCCGACGTCACGACGGGCGAGCTGCACCGCGGTGACGTGAAGCAGCGCATCGCGGAGGCGAGCGCGCCAACCCCGATCGAGCTCGGAACGCTCGCCTCGATCTTCCAGGCCATCGCGAAGGACGGCAGGAGCGACGCAGACGAAGAAGACTCCCTCGAGTTCCATCTCGGCGTTTGGGTGCGGCACCTACGCGGCCGCCGCTTCGTCGTCCGCCTCCTCGACCCGGAGACGAGGACGCTCGACCTCGTCCGTTCGACCGGGCGCTTGCTCGATCCGCGTCAAGAGCGTGCTCGGGTCACGGAGCGCGCGCTCGAGCGCGCGTCGATCGACGTCGACGCCGCACGCGCCGCCGGGTTGACCGTCACACAGGCCTATACCGCGGAGCTCGAGCCAGACGCGCTCGGCTACGACGCCTGCCTCGTGGTCGACGGTAGCCTGCTAGGTACGGTCGGCATGGAGTACGTGCCGCCCTACCTCGGCCCCGCGTCCGACGAAGATCTGCTCGACGCGCTCGCAGCCCACCTCGCCGCTCACCTCGCGCGCGCCCGGGTCCGCAACGAGGCGACCTACCTCAGTGGGTACCTCGGCCGCCTGCTCGACGACGCGAACGTCCCCATCGCCGTGATCGACCGCCACCGCAGCGTCCAGATCGCGAGCGCCGCGCTCCTCACGATGCTCGGCCGCGAGCGCAGCGAGCTGGTCGGGCGTGACTTCGTCCGACTCGCCCCAAAGGAGGAGCGCGCACGCTTGATGGGCTTCGTGCGCGAGGCCTTCCGGGGAAACACCGCCCTCGATAGCTTCGAGACAGGCCTCGTCCGCGACGACGGCGCGACGGTGCGGATGAGCGCTCACCTCGTCTCGGTGCTCGGACGGGATGGGGAGATCGACAGCGTCCTCGTCATCGGGCGGGACCTGACGGAGCTGCGCGAGCTCGAGGGCCAAGTGCAGCATGCGGAGAAGCTCGCGACGCTCGGGCAGCTCGCTGCGAGCGTCGTCCACGAGCTCAACAACCCGCTCACGAGCATCTCCGTCTACTCCGATTACCTGCTGCGCAAGAGCGAGACCGACGAGGCGCTCGCCAAGGACCGCGAGAAGCTCGAGCGCATCGTCCAGGCTTCGGAGCGGGTGCTGCGGTTCACACGGGACCTCGTCGCGTACGCGCGCCCCTCGACCGAAGAGCCGAGCGCGCTTCACCTCGGCGAGGTCGTCGAACAATCGCTCGGGTTCTGCGAGCACGTGATCGCGCAGGCGGGCGCTAAGGTGCAGACCCTCGTCGAGCCCGACCTCCCGACGGTCGCGGGCGTCCGCGCGCAGCTCCACCAGGTCTTCGTGAACCTCGTGACGAACGCATGCCACGCGATGCCCACCGGCGCGGGGCGGCTCCAAGTCGAGGTGCGTCGCTCGGGCGATGGCGTGGTGGTCCGCGTCGCCGACAACGGCTCGGGCATCCCGAGCGAGCGGCTCGAGCGGATCTTCGAGCCCTTCTACACCAGCAAGGGCGAGGGACGCGGCACCGGGCTCGGTCTGTCGATCGTCCGGAAGATCGTCCAGCAGCACGGCGGCCGGATCCACGTCAAGAGCCTGCTCGGCGACGGCACCGTCTTCGACGTCTGGCTCCCGACGGACTGATCGGCTTGCTCCGAGCGCCTTCGCTGCGCGCCTGTACGGAGGCCGGTTTGCGAAGGCGCCAAGCCCCCGTTCGGAGCGCGGGGGATCGCGCCCAGCGCGCGCCCTGCGCGGGCAGCGCCGGGCGCCAGAGGTCGTCGATCGTCCGACGGAGCGGCGCGCCGCTCGGCGCAGGGCGCTGGGTTCCCGTGGAGTCGGCGCGCCCGCTTGCGCAACGCGCTCCCCAGCCCCAGCTTGCGCGCCATGTCGCTCCGAGAACGACTCGCCGAAGACCTGAAGGCCGCCATGCGAGCGAAGGACGTCGTCGCGCGCGAGTGTTTGCGCATGATCAAGACGGGCCTCGACGCCGCCGAGCTACAGAAAGGCGCCGCGCTCGACGAGAGCGAAGAGCTCGAGGTGCTCGTCCGCGCGGTCAAGACCCGCCAGGAGAGCGCGGCGCAGTACGACGAAGGCGGCCGAGAGGATCTCGCGAGCAAGGAGCGCGCCGAGATCGTGATCGTGGAGCGTTACTTGCCGAAGGCGCTGAGCGAGGACGAGGCTCGGCAGGCGCTCGCGGCGCTCGTGGCCGAGCTCGGGCTGAGCGAGAAGAAACAGATGGGTCAGCTCATGAAGGCCGTGATGGAGCGTTATCGCGGTCAGATCGACGGCAAGCTCGCGAGCCGCATCGCGGGCACCCTGCTCTCCTGATCGACGGCAGCTCGCGAGCCGCATCGCGGGCACCCTGCTCTCCTGATCGGGGCGCGAACCCGCCGATATGTGACTGGCGCCGGGGGCCGGGGATGGGTGACAGCGACGGATCGGGCTGCTAGACCCGCCGGCGTCATGCGGACCCTACTCCTCCTCACGCTCGCGCTCGGATGCGCCAGCCAATCCCCCCCTCCGACGACCCCCGAGGCGCCGAGCGCCGCCGCGCCGGCCACTGCGCCCGCGGGCCCCGAGGCCTTCGGCGAGCCGCTGAGCGACGCGCCTGTCATCGCGCTCGCGACGCTCGCCGCCGACCCCGCGAGCTTCGCGGGGCAGACGGTGAAGACCGAGGGTGAGGTCACGCAGGTCTGTCAGCGGATGGGTTGCTGGATGGAGATGCGCGCCGAAGACGCGCCCACGGTGCGCGTGCCGATGGCCGGACACGCCTTCTTCTTGCCGCGCGACGCGGCGGGCCGCCGCGCGACCGTGGAAGGGCAGCTCGTGCTCCGCGAGCTGAGCGACGACGAGCGCGAGCACCTCGAGAGCGAGGGCGCCGAGGCCGCCGCCACCGCGCTCCAGCTCACGGCCACGGGCGTCGTGCTCCACTGACGCGCGACCTCGAGGCGACCATGAAGAAGCTCCGCATCGCGACCCGCCGCAGCCGCCTCGCGCTCGTGCAGACCCAGTGGGTGGCCGATGCCGTCCGCCGCGTCGATCCTTCGATCGAGATCGAGGAGATCCACGTCTCGACCGAGGGCGACCGGGTCACGGACAAGCCGCTCTACCAGATCGGCGGCAAAGGCCTCTTCGTGAGCGAGGTCGAGGCCTACGTCGCGCGAGGGGAGGCCGACGTCGCGGTGCACTCGCTCAAGGACGTCCCGGGCGATCAGGAGCCCGCGCCGGGCCTCGGCTTGCTCTGCTTCCCGGCCCGCGAAGATCCTCACGACGTCCTGCTCACGCGCGACGGCGTCGACCTGATGAGCCTCGAGGCCGGCGCGCGCGTGGGGACGACCTCGCTGCGGCGCGCCAGCCAGCTCCGCGCCCACCGGCCCGACCTCGCGTTCGACACATTGCGCGGGAACGTCGAGACGCGCCTGCGCCGGCTCGACGAGGGCGACTTCGACGCGATCGTCCTGGCCGCTGCGGGGCTCCGGCGGCTCGACCTGCTCGACTCGCGCCCCCACGTTCGGCTGCCGACCGAGGTCTGTCTTCCTGCGGTCGGGCAGGGCACGCTCGCGCTCGAGGGCCGGCTCGACGACGAGGCGCTGCGGGCGCTGCTCGCGCCGCTCGAGGATCCGACCACGCGGCTCGTCACCGAGGCCGAGCGCGCATACCTCACCCACCTCCAGGGGAGCTGCCGCGTGCCGATCGCCGGCCACGCCCGGCTCCTCGAGGGCGCGCGCCTCTCGATGGTCGGCCTCGTGGGCGACGTGGACGGCGAGCGCCTGCTGCGCGCGAGCAGCGACATCTACCTACGCGGACGCGACGCGGCGACACGGATCGAGGAGGCGCGCGCGCTCGGCCTCGAGGTCGCCGAGGCGCTCATCGAGCGCGGCGCCCGCGAGCTCATGCGCGAGGCCGAGGCCGCCGTGCGGCGCCGCGAGAAGCTGAACTGACGGGCGACCGGGAGCCGGCGGCGCGCGCGCTGCGGCATCCACGGGCCGCTGCGCCCTCGCTCGTTCAGCTTCGCGCGGAGAGCGCCTGCAGGACGAAGAGCCCCACGCCTACCACGACGAGGTAGAGCGCGACGCGTGTCCCACGTCGGCCGCGCGGCGCCTCGCGTCGACGCCGCGTCGCTGGGCCCACGAAGGCCGCGAGGACCACCACCCCGAGCGACGCGCCGATCGAGGCGACGAGCACCTCGGCCGCGGCGGCCGACTCGGCGCCGAAGGCGTCCGCGACGTCGGGGCCGATGGCCGGGGCGACCACCGCCAGCGCGAGCGCACCGAGCGCGCCGAGCGTCAGCAGCACGCGTCGGAGCCGCGCGCGGCGCTCGAGGGCCCGATCGGTCGCGACCACGGGGAGCGGCTTGACGACGAGGCCCGGCGGCGCACCCGCAGGTCGGGTCAGGGCGGCCGCGGCGCCGTAAGCGAGGAACGCGAGCGCGCCGACGACGCGGGTCGCGAGCGGGTGCGCGTCCGCCAAGGTCCAGCGGGGCGCGAGCGCGACGGCGAGGAGGAGCCCAAACGGAAACGCGCCGAGGAGCATCGCGTCTCGCAACCCCCGGCGACGCCAGGCCGCAGCGCCGACCGCGAGCGGCACGAGCGCCACGAGCCCCCCCCACGCGAGGGCGCTGGGTCGGGAGGAGGCGAGCGGGAGCCCGAGCGACGCGGCCCAGGCGATCGAGCCGGACGCGACGACGACGAGCCGCTCTCGCGCCATCCCGCCCGCCGCCTCTGTCACTGCGCCTGCTTCCACTCTGCCTGCTTCCGTTCCGCCTGCCACCTTGGCCGCCATCTCCGGTGGCATTTCGCCGTATCTTTGCAGTCACAGCGAACATCATTCGCGCCTCGTGGACACCCGAAACGCCACGCGAAATGACAAGGGAAATTTGTGTTCTCTCCCCCTCGGGTCCCAGGTACTCTGGCGCCGTGCGAGTCTGCCACCAGTGTGGCGCGCCCACCAACCCCGAGGATCGTTTCTGTCGGACGTGTGGGGCCGCGCTCTTCCAGGAAGGATCGTCTGGCAACAGCGATCCCCTGGTCGGACGCACCATCGGCGGCACCTACGTCCTCCAGGAGATCATCGGGGTCGGGGGGATGGGGCGCGTCTATCGGGCCGAGCAGACGACGCTCGGCCGGACGGTCGCGATCAAGGTCATCCACCCCCACCTCTTGGGCGACGAGCAGACGGTCGCACGCTTCTACACCGAGGCACGCGCAGCGAGCCGGCTCAACCACCCCAACAGCGTGAGCGTGATCGACTTCGGCCGGACCGAAGACGGCATCCTCTACCTCGCGATGGAGTTCCTGAAGGGCAAGGATCTCGCCCTCGTCATGCACGAGGAGGGGCCCCTCCCCTTCAAGCGGATCTGCGACATCCTGGCGACCACGCTCGACGCGCTCGGCGAAGCGCACGCGCTCGACATCGTCCACCGCGACCTCAAGCCCGAGAACATCATCTTGCGCCGGATGCGCACGGGCGAGGACCTCGTGAAGGTCGTCGACTTTGGGCTCGCGACGATCATCAGCGGCGGCGAGACGTCGATCACGCGGCCCGGGCTCGTCTGCGGCACCCCCGATTACATGGCGCCGGAGCAAGGGCGGGGCGAGGACGTCGACGGTCGCGGCGACCTCTACGCGGCGGGCGTCGTCCTCTTCGAGCTGCTCACCGATCAGCTGCCCTTCGAGGCCGACACCCCGACCAAGGTGGTCTTGCGCCACATCAACGATCCGATCCCCGATCCACGCGAGACGGCGCCCCATCGGCAGATCCCCGACAGCCTCGCGGAGCTCTGCACCAAGGCGCTCGCGAAGAAGCGAGACGAGCGCTTCCAGTCGGCCGCCGAGATGTCGGCCGCGCTGCGGCGCGCCCGCGCCGCGCTCGACGCGAACCGCTCCACCAAGTCGTCCGAGTGTCCGGCCTGCGGGACCGAGAACCCTACCAACATGCGGTTCTGCGGCGCGTGCGGGACCCGCCTGACGGGCGAGCTCGTCAGCCTCTCTCCCACGCCCACGCCCGCGTCGACGCCAATCCCGAAACCCTCGTTTCATCCGCCCTTGTCGACGTCGCGGCCCTTCCTCGGTCGGCAGGTCGAGCTCGCGCGGCTCGACTCGCTGCGGGCCGAGGCGAACGCGCGGTTCCAGTGGATCCGGCTCGAGGGCGAGATCGGCGTGGGCAAGACACGCCTCTTGCGCGAGGCCGCCGAGCGCTTCTCGGGACTCGGAGACCTCGTCGTCGGCGCGGCTCCGGACCCGAGCGGCGCGATGGCCCCCTACGGCGCCATCCGTCTGCTCGTCGCGCGCCTGCTCGAGGTCGAGGAGGCCACGCTGACGGACCTCGCGAAGGACGAGTCGACCTTCACCGATCCGCTGGCGCGCGCTGGCTTGGCCGAGCTCGCCGAGCCCGCCGGTCTGCGCGGTTACGAGCACGACGGGCGGGTCGGCGCCGTCGCGCACGCGCTCGCGACCGTGATCCGGCTCGCCACCGCGCGCCGCAGGATCGACCGGGCGGTGCTCGTGGTCGACGACGTGTACCGCGCCGACGGGCTCACCCTCGAGCTCCGCGCAGCTCCCCGAGCGCGCTCGAGAGCGACTCGGTGTCTGCTCTCGGCGACGCGCGCCACCACCTCACGGACGGCGCGCCCGCGCTCGAGCTGCGGGGGCTTGGTATCGAGGACGCGGGCCGTTTCTTGGCGGGGCGCCCGGACCCGAACGAGCGCCCCATCGACGCCGACGCTTACACGCCCGCGGCGGGGATCCCGTCGCGCCGCCTCTTGCCCTTCTACCTCGAGCAGATCGAGGCCCTCGGCGGCGACATGGGCGACGAGACCTTGCCGCCGAGGCTCGCCGACGCGGTCGCGCAGCGTGTCGAGCGCCTCTCGGTGCGCGCCCTCCGCGCGCTACAGGCGCTCTCGGCGTTTGGCGGACGCGCGACCCGCGCCGAGCTCGCCAGCGTGGCCGACTCGAAGGATCTCGACGCGCTCGGCGAGCTGATGAAGAACGGGATGGTCCTCGCGGACGGTGACCAGCTGGACGTCACGCACCACTTCCTCGCGGAGCTGGTCGAGGCCTTCATCCCCGCGTCGGCGCGGCGCGAGCTGCACCAGAAGATCCTCGAGGCGCTGACGGCGCGCGCGGCCCCGCTCGAGCGCTTGGCCGAGCACGCCTACCGCGCGAACGTCCCGATGCGGACCTTCATGATCCTCGAGCGCACGGGCGATCTCGCGCTCGATCGCGGCGACGCGCGCTCGGCGGTGGTCGCGTACCGTCGAGCCCTCGAGCTCTCGCGCCGCGAGCTCCTCGAGAACGGGGACACGGTGATGGACACCGCGCTCGTGACCTTCAGCCGCAAGCTCGGGTGGGCCCTGGCCCGCGCGGGCGACCTGGCGGGCGCGGACGGGGTCGTCCGCGAGGTGCTGGACCTCACCGCGCCGCACGACAGCAGCCGGGCGCGCATGCACCTCGTGCTCGGGCGCATCGCGGCCCTCCGCGAGCGCCCGCGCGACGCGATGCGCCACTTCGGTCAAGCGCTGGAGATCGTGGCGGGGGTCGACGCGCCCGTCGAGCGCGCGGTCCAGCAGGCGCTGGGCCGGCTCCGCCGGCAATCGGGCGACCCTGCGCTCGCGGCCAACGCGTTTCGACGTGCCCTCGAGCTCGCGGGTCCCTCGGGAGCGAGCCCCGCCGAGCACGCGGTCCTGGAGCTCGAGCTCGCCGAGGTGCTCTTGCGGGAGGGCAACCAAGAGGCGGCGGTCGATCACGCGCAGACCGCGGGTCTCTTCGCGGTACGCGCCGAGTCCCCCGCGCTCGAGGCCAGCGCGCGCGCCCTGCTCGCCCGCGCCGCCGAGATCGACGGCGACCTCGCCGAGGCGCGGAGGCTCTTCGAGGCCGCCGCGGACCTCGCCGCGCGAGCGGGCGACGCGCGGGCTTGGCGGCGCTGGCGCGAAGCCGCGACCCTCGCGAGTTGAAAAGAAGCTTGGCCGATTTCGCAAGCCGCCCTACCGGACGGCGCGCAGCGAGCGAAGCGAGCGTAGGCTCGTGGGAGGGGGCCCGCGGGGCTTCATGCCCCGTGGGGGAGGGGCTGGCGACAGCCCCTCAAAGGAAGCTGACCTCGCCCGGACCACGCGGCCGGGACGCGTCAGGCGCTGCCCGACAGTCGAAACGCCGCTCGGTTCGACTGAGGACTCTCACAAGGGGCGCCGCCGCCCACCAAAATGACCACTTTCCTCCGAGAATTCGCGGAGGTTCATGAGAGTCCGCTCCTTGCACACGTTGCGCGCCGGTTGCTAAGGTCCGCTCGCGTCATCGTGGGCACGAAGGGCGCGTGGTGGAGTGGTGGTCATGCGTAACTTCTTAATCTTGATCTTGCCCCTCGTGGTGGCCTGCGCCGCCGTCCCCGAGGAGGCCTCGAGCCGACGCTCGTCCATCGTCAACGGCGAGCGGACGAACATGAACGAGGACGCGGTCGTCGCGGTGCTCAACCGCCTCGGCGGCTTGTGCTCGGGGACCCTCATCGCGCCGCGGGTCGTCCTCACGGCCAAGCACTGCGTCCAGAACCCTGGCGCGGACGGGCCCAACGCGCCCGACGTCTTCGTCGTCGGCGTGGGTGACACGACCCGTAGCCTCACCCGCACCTTCACGGTCGTCGAGATCTCGACCCCGCCGGGCCGCTACTCGGACCGCGGCGGGCTGAGCGGCGCGCTCGTCGGCATCGACGTCGCGACGATGATCCTCTCGCAGCCCGTCACGGGCGTGCGCCCCGTCCCCGTGCACCGCGGGGACGCGCGGGCCATCCCCGGCAACATGTTCCGCGCCATCGGCTTCGGGCAGATCCCGAGCGGTGGCGCGGGGGTGAAATACCGCACGACGACGACCGTCTCGAGCGTGGACTCGGGCGTGATCTACACGCCGCCGACGATCTGCCAGGGGGACAGCGGCGGTCCGCTGATGCTCGTCAACGAAGAGGGCAACGACGAGGTCGTCGGGGTGGCCTCGTTCGGGACGGGCGCGTGCGGGTCGGGCATCAACGGCTACAACCGCGTCGACGTCCTGATGAACCTGATCGACACGGCGATCATGGTCAGCGGCGAGTGCGTCGGCGATGGCACCGACGTGGAGGTCTGCGACGGCTTCGACAACGACTGCGACGGCGAGATCGACGAGGACTGCGCCGACCTCGGCGAGCCCTGCGCCGACGACTCCGAGTGCCGCTCTCTCAACTGCCGCAACTCGGTCTGCACCCAGGGCTGCGACCCCCTCCGCCCCTTCACCGGCTGCCCGCCTGGCCTCTACTGCCGCAACTTCGAGGGTTGCGAGGGCCTCTGCATGCCCGGCGTCGCAGGCGGCGGCATGGTCGACGAGGAGTGCGAGGCCGATACGGACTGTGGGACGCTCGCGTGCCTCGATCCGGGCGACGGACGGCGTCGATGCCTCGACCCCTGCCGCGGCGATCAGGGGACGTGCATCAGCGGCGATGTCTGCGCCGCGGTCCCGGGCGCGTGCGGAGGGTGTGTGCCGGCGGCGATCGTCGTCGGGAGCCGCGGCCTCGGCGAGCCGTGTGACGAAGACTCCGACTGCGGCTCGGGCCAGTGTCACGTCGAAGAGGACTTCGGCCGCTGCACGCGCGACTGCGCCGCGGACACGGACTGCGCGGCCGGCTACCACTGTCGCGCCACCGAGTCGGGCGGCATCTGCCTGCCCGCGGAGCGCGGCGGCGTCGGGAGCGGCTGCGTCGAGAACGCCGACTGCGCGAACACGCTCTTCTGCGCCGCGCGCGGCGGGGTCCGGTGGTGCTCGAGCTTCTGCGAAGTCACCGACGACTGCCCGCCAGACTTCGCCTGCACGGAGGTCGGCCCGGACACGCGCATCTGCGTCCCCGACCGCGGCACCATCGGTACGCCCTGCGCGGACGGTGACGAGTGCATCTCGGGCCTCTGCGAGCCGGTCGGCGCGCGCGATGCGCTCGAGTGCACCCGCGAGTGCTCGGGGGAGGCGCTCTGCCCGCCCGGCTTCGAGTGCCGCCGCAGCGACGATCGCAGCCGGGCGCTCTGCGAGCGCACCGCGCTCCCGCCGCCGGAGAGCTCCGGTGGCTGCGCCACCTCGCCGGGGGGCCGCGGCGGCTTCGGCGCCCTGCTCTTGCTCGTCGCGCTCGGGATGGCGTTGCGCCCCCGCCGTTCGCCCGAGACCCGCCGAGGAGCCGTTCGATGAAGTCGATCCTTCGCATGGCGCTCTGCGCCTCCCTCATTGGCTGCGTGGCCGAGCCCGTCGATTTCGCGTCGTCGCCGATCGTCGATGGGACGATCGAGAGCGGCTACCCGGAGGTCGTCTTCCTCTACAACCGCCTCGGCGCGGCCTGCTCGGCCACCATCGTGGCCCCGCGCGTGGTGCTCACGGCGAAGCATTGCATCGAGAACCCGAGCCGCCGGGGGACCGCGGGCCCTGCGGCGGACTTCCGCGTCTACGTCGGCACACGACCGGGCGGCGCGGGCTACGTCGTCGCCGAGGTCCGCCCGGCCCCGGGCCGCTGGGACCTCCGCGACGCCAGCGACGTCGCGGTGCTCATCTTGGCGAGCCCCGCGGCCGAAGCGCCGCGGGAGATCTCGTTCGACTCCCCGGCGGCGATCGTGGGCCAGACCTTCACCGCGGTCGGGTATGGGCAGACCCCGAGCGGCGGGAGCGGCACCAAATACTCCACGATGAAGCGTGTGCGTCAGACCGACGGCGGCTTCATCTACGTCGACCCGGCGGTCTGCCAAGGGGACAGCGGCGGCCCCATCATCGGCGCCGACGGGCGCATCTGGGGCGTCGCCTCGTTCATCTACAGCGAGACCGGCGGCAGCCCGCGCTGCGGCACCGCGCCCGGCGCCTACAACGTCGTCAACCGTTGGCGGGCGTTCATCGAGCAGGCCATCGAGGACTCGGGCGGGTGTGTCCCGTCGCCCGAGATCTGCAACGGCATCGACGACAACTGCGACGGCGTCATCGACGAGGGCTGCACCGAGACGTGGGAGCCCTGCACCTCGCACGACGAGTGCGTCGGCCAGCTCTGCCGCGCGGTCGACGACGGTGGCCCCCGCATCTGCACGCTCGCCTGCGATCCGCTTCGCCCGACGATCGGCTGCCCGGGTGGAAGCTACTGCGCGTCGACGCCGGGGAGCTGCGACGGCTTCTGCCGCCCTGGCGAGCCGGGGGATCTGCCGCTCGAGGCAGAGTGCACGGACGACGTGGAGTGCCGCTCGGCGCGCTGCGTCGACCCGGGCGACGGACGGCGCCGCTGCCTCGCGCCCTGCGTGGGAGACGCCGCCAACTGCCTCGCGGGCGAGGTCTGCGCGGCGGTCCCGGGCGCCTGCGGCTCGTGCGTCCCCGCCGCCATCGTCGCGGGTCGCCGCGGGCTCGGCGAGCCCTGCGCCGCGAACGAGGAGTGCGCGGGCGAGCTCTGCATCGACGACGGAGGCGCGCGCTATTGCTCGCGCGCTTGCAACGGGGAGGCTTGCCCCGACGGCTTCCACTGCCGCGGCGGCGAGTGCATCCGTGGGCCCCGCGAGGGTGTCGGTGGGGCGTGCATCGGCAACGAGGACTGCGAGACCGGCGTGTGCGCGACGGCCGGCGAGCGGGTCTGGTGCACCGCCTTCTGCAGCGACGCGGAGCCCTGCCCGCCTGGCCTGACGTGCACCGAGGTCGGCGAGGGCACGAGCATCTGCACGCCCGATCTCGGCGTCGTGGGCGAGACCTGCGACACGAACGAGGAGTGCACCTCCGGCGTCTGCGTCGCGCTCGGCGCGCGTGGAGTCTGCTCGCGCCTCTGCGGCTCGGGCGACCTCTGCGGCGGTGGGTTCGACTGCGTCCGGGTCGACGACGCGGGCAACGCCGTCTGTCTGCCGGTGGCCACGGCCGAGTCGTCCACGAGCGGTGGGTGCTCCGCGAGCCTCGAGCCGGGCGGCGCCGGGGCGTGGCTCGGCGTGGCCTGGCTCGCGGCGCTGATCTGGACTCGCCGGCGACGCGCCTGATCGCCTCTCAGCTCCCGGGACCGAAAGCGGCCGCCCTCCTGGTCGTCGGTCCCGGCCATCGGTCCCGGCCGTCGGTCCTGGTCCCCGGCCATCGGTCCCGGCCATCGGTCCCGGCCATCGGTCCCGGCCGTCGGTCCCGGCCATCGGTCCCGGCCATCGGTCCCGGCCATCGGTCCCGGCCATCGGTCCCGGCCATCGGTCCCGGCCGTCGGTCCTGGTCCCCGGCCATCGGTCCCGGCCATCGGTCCCGGCCGTCGGTCCCGGCCATCGGTCCTGGTCCCCGGCCATCAGGCCGGACACGATGAAGCGGGCGCCGCCACCGGACGGGGCTGCTATCGTGCGCGGGTGCGCTGGACGCTCGCGCTGATGATGGTGACCCTGCTCGGCTGCGAGGATCTGTCGAGCTGGCAGCTCGCGGACGAGGAGGTCTTCCGCGGCGCCGTGCTCGGCAACGACGACCCGGACTGCCCGGCCGGTGGGTGTAGCTTCATTCGCCGTGGCTTCGCACCGGGCACGACGATCGAGCTCGAGCTCGACCCCACCCACACGAGCCGCCCAGGCACTATCTCCACGCGCGGCGAGCGCTGTGAGCCGACCTTCGACGCCGAGCCGCTCTTGCCCATCGCCGCCCTCGCGCACGACCACCTGAGCCTCTACGACTTCCCGGGCGGACGCCGGATGCGCAGCTACATCTACGCGCTCGAGCCGACGCGAGGCCCGCTGGCCGGGCGGGGCGCGATGGCCTTCGTGTCGCTGATGCGCAACGGGGACGTCGAGGTCCGAATCATCGCCGGCGACGGGGCCGACGACTGCGCGCCGATGGATTGCGAGGCCTTCGCGAGCGGACGCTGCGACTATTTCGGGGTCTTCCGGCTGCGTCCCGAGCTGCGTTGAGTCGGCGAGCGTCGTCCGATCGGCGCGTCCTGCCGAGCTGGGGCGAGAGCGCCTCGAGAGACCGGTGGCTCACGAGACCACGAGACCCCTCCCCCCGAAGGGGCACCACGCTTGGGCGTTTGAAGCCGCGGCGGCCACGTGACACGTACCAGCCGATGACGCAGGAGAGGACAGAAGGCGCGGGCCCGTACGGCAAGGTGCTGCTCACGGGCGCGAGCGGGTTCATCGGCAGCCGCCTCCGGGACGCGCTCCTCGACGGGGGCGCGGACGTGATCGCGCTCAAGCGGCCGGGATCGCCCGAGCCGAAGCGAGGCCGGAGCGTGACCGCGACCTACGACGACGTCGCGACGCTCGAGCGCATCATGCGCGAAGAGAAGCCCGACCACGTGCTCCACGTCGCCGGTGCGACCAAGGGGGTCCGCTACGACGACTTCCGGCAGGCGAACGTGATGCCCACCGAGAACCTCTTGCGCGCGCTGCGCGCGGGGCACCCGGGCGTGAAGCGCTTCGTTCACGTCAGCTCGCTGACGAGCTACGGCCCGAGCACCAAGGACTGCCCCGTCTGCGAGGACGACCGCCGCCGCCCGATCGAGCACTACGGGCGGAGCAAGCTCGAGGCCGAGCTCGCGGTCGAAGCGGAGACGACCATCCCGTGGACCATCACCCGCCCCGCAGGCATCTACGGCCCCGGCGACGTCGATTACTTCGAGCTCTTCCGCGCAGCGTGGCGCCGCGTCAACCTCTTCTTCGGCAACCGCGACCGCCTCGGGAACCACCTTTACGTCGACGACTGCGTCCGCGGCATCCTCCTGGCGACGACGAGCGAGCGCGCGGTGGGCGAGGGGTACTTCATCACGCACGACCGACCCGTGACCTGGGGCGAGCTCCAAGCCCACATCGTGGACGCGATGCCGCACCGCGTCTTGACGGTGTCGCTCCCCGAGTCGCTCGTGACGCTCGCCGCCCTCGGCGGTGAGCTCGCGACCCGAATCGACGGCAAGCCTCGCCTCTTCAACCGGCAGAAGGCGCTCCTCGGCGCGCAAGAGGCGTGGTGCTGCTCCGGCGCGAAGGCCCGCGAGCACCTCGGCTTCGAGCCCGAGATCGACCACGCCGAGGGCGTGCGTCGCACGCACGAGTGGTACCTCGACCGCGGCTGGTACCGAGCGGGATGACGACGCGAACCGAAGATGACGCGCTGGTGAAGCCGGAGGACGACGCGGACGCCGAGCGCTCGTCCGCGACCGCGCGGCTCGAAGGCGCGCAGCTCGAAGGCGCGCAGCTCGAAGGCGCGCAGCTCGAAAGCGCGCAGCTCGAAGGCGCGCAGCTCGGAGGCGCGCAGCTCGAAGGCGCGCAGCTCGAGGATGCCGAGCGCGCCTTCGACGCCGGCGACTTCGCCCGCCTCCGCGAGCTCGTGGAGCCGCTCACGAAGAGCCCCGACCCCGCGGTCGCAGAGCGCGCGAAGGCGCTCCGCGCGCGGGTCGCGGTGGACCCCTTGCAGGTCGCCGTGCTCGTCGGCTGCGCGCTCTTCTTCCTGTGGGTCGTCGCGAAATACGTGCTCTGATGCATCGACGGCCCCTCGCGCAACGAGATGCTCATGACACGTTCGTCGCTCCTCTTGGTCCTCACGACGCTCGCCGCCTGTGGCGGCATGCAGCACGCCGGTCCCCACCCGCACGACCCCGCGCACCTCTACCCGATGGAGGCGGGGAGCGTGTGGAGCTACGACGTCGAGACGGGTGAGGGCCCCGACGCGCTCGCGATCTCGCGCGTGATCGCGGTGCACGGCGACGTCGTCGAGATCCGCAACGACGGGGGCCAGACGTTGACCTACGAGCGGCGCGCGCACGGCATCTACCAGGTCGGCCCCGACCGCTGGCTGCTGCGGGCGCCCATCGAGGTCGACGCGAGCTGGGAGATCGGCAACGACCGGTGGGCGCGCATCACCTCGGTCAGCGAGCGCGTGGAGTCCCAAGCGGGCATCTTCGAGGATTGCGTCCGCGTCGAAGAGCGCGGGGGCGAGGATCGGCGCGAGATCGACACGGTGTACTGCCCCGGCGTCGGACCGGTGCTGCTCGAGGCGAGCATGACGGCGGAGCTGACGGGGATGCGGGCCGCCGTCCGCGCGACCCTGCGTGCGTTCATGCTCGGCGCGGACGCGGCGGATCTCGTCGCGGAGTGAGGCGCACGTGCTGCGCGCCGACCGGGTCAGCAAATATTTCGGCGCGCACGCCGCCGTGCGCGAGCTCTCCTTCGACGCGCCGGCGGGCGCGCTCGTCGGCCTCGTCGGCCTGAACGGCGCCGGCAAGACGACGGTGCTGCGCATGCTCGTCGGGCTGACGGCGCCGACCTCGGGGCGGATGACGCTCGGGGGAGTCGACGCGACGAGCCTCGAGGCCCGGGCCAAGGTGGGCTACCTGCCCGACCGGCCGCCGCTCCACGACGACATGCGCGTCCGCGCGTTCGTGGCCTACGCCGCGACGCTGCGCGGCGTGAGCGCCGCCGCCGCGGATCGCGCGCTCGAAACCTGCGCGCTCCGCGAGGTCGCGCGCGAGCCCATCTCGACGCTCTCGCACGGGTACCGCCAGCGCGTCGGGATCGCGCAGGCGATCGTCCACGACCCCGCCGTCGTGGTCCTGGATGAGCCGCTCCAGGGCCTCGACCCCTTGCAGATCGCCGAGCTCCGCGGGCTCCTCGAGCGAATGCGCGGCGAACGCACGCTGGTCCTCAGCACGCACATCCTCGGCGAGATCGCGCGCACGTGCGATCACCTGCTCGTGCTCCACGAGGGCCGCGTCGCCGCGTCGGGCCCGAGCGCCGAGGTGTTGGCCGGGGCGAGCGGCTTCGAGGTGGAAGTCCGGGGCCCCGCGGCGAAGGCGCGCGAGATCATCGAGGTGGTCGAGGGCGTCGCGTCGGTGCGGATGTCCACGTCCGCGTCGTCCGCGTCGTCCGCGTCGTCCACGTCATCCACGTCATCCACGTCATCCACGTCGTCCACGTCGTCCACGTCATCCACGTCATCCACGTCGTCGACGTCCACGTCGACGTCCACGTCCACGTCCACGTCCACGTCCACGTCCACGTGCGCGTGCGCGTCCACGTCGCCGACCGGCGAGACCCAATCCGAGTCCGAGTCCGAGACCCAGTCCGAGTCCGAGTCCGAGTCCGAGTCCGAGTCCGAGTCCGAGTCCGAGTCCGAGACCCAGTCCGAGCCCGAGCCCGAGCCCGAGCCCGAGCCCGAGCCCAAGCCCAAGCCCGAATCCGAGCCCAAGTCCGAGCCCGAGCCCGAGCCCAAGTCCGAGTCCGAGTCCGAGTCCGAGTCCGAGTCCGCCACGCTCGTAGTCACCCTGCGCCCCGGCGCCTCCGACGGGCTCGTCCGCGAGCGCGTCGCGCGCGCGCTCGTCACGGCCGAGCTCGGCCTGCGGGCCCTCGGCGCGAGCCGAGACGACGAGCTCGAGGCGCTCTTCTCGCGCCTCCGGAGGGGCGAATGAGCGCGACGCTCCGCATCGCCTCGCGCGACCTCGGCGCGTTCTTCCGCGCGCCGGCGGGTTGGCTGCTGGCGGCGCTCGTGCTCGCGCTCCAGGCGATCCAGCTCCACGCGGTGGCGATCGGCACCGAACGTAGGCCGTCCGCGGCCGTGCTCGAGCTCTTCCTCCTGAACGCCGCGTTCCTCACGGAGGTGCTCGCCGCGGTGCTCGCGCTGCGCCTCACCGTCGACGAAGACCACGAAGCGGGCGGGCTGCTCCTCACGGCGCCCGTGCCCGAGCGCGCCCTCGTCGTGGGCCGCTTCCTCGGCGCGTTCTTCTACTTGGCGATCGTCACCCTCCTCTCGCTGCACCTGCCCGCGCTCCTCTGGGTGCACGGGAAGATCTCCGTCGGACACGTCGTGACGGGATACCTCGGCGTGCTGCTCGTGGGCGCGGGCGCGCTCGCCATCGCGAGCGCCGCCGCCGCGATCACGCGACGCCCCTTCGGCGCGGTCCTCCTCACCGCCGCCATCCTCGCGCTGCTCGAGCTCGGTCATCAGCTCGCGACCGTCGCGGAGCTCGGTGTCCGTCCGTGGCTCCGCGCCGTGGCGCCCGTCTGGGGCCGCTTCACGTCCTTCCGGCAGGGCGTGCTCCAGCTCTCGGACGTCGTCTTCTTCGCCTCGCTCGTCTACCTCGGGCTCCTCCTCGCGACGCGCGCGCTCGCCACGCGGAGGAGCTCGTGAGCGCCGCGCGCCCGCCCGCGCTCCTCGCCCCCGGCCTCACGGCCGCTGGGTTGCTCGCGCTCCTCCTCGGCGAGCGGGCATTCGGCGCGCCCGCCATCAGCTACGTTGGCGTCGGCGCCGTCGCCATGGCGACCGCCCTCCGCGCGCGCCGGGGGCCACGCGCGCTCGGGGCCGCCCACCTCGCGCTGCTGGGCGCGCTCGCGCTCTACGGGCTGTCGACCGAACCTGGCCTCGACCTGCTCCGCCTGCCGCCGGGTCACCTCCTCGAGCGCGCGCTCGACGTGCTCTGGCCGGCCACGACGACGCTCGCCATCCTCGCGCTCTCGACCGGCGAGCGCCTGGCGTTCGTGCTGCGCGCCGTCGCCGACGCCGACGCCGCCGTGGGCCCGCGAGTGCGGGACGCTTGCCTTCGCGGCCTCGCGATCGGCCTCGGGCTCGTCTTCGTCGTCAGCGTCAACGTCGCCGCGTCGGCGCGCGATCGGCGCGTCGACCTCTCGTTCCTGCGGGTCACCGAGCCGAGCGAGACGACGCTCGCCCTCGTCGCCGCGCAGCAGGATGAGGTGCGCGCCGTGCTCCTCTACCCGGACGCGCACGAGGTCGGCGCCCGCGTCCGCCCCTATCTCGAGGCGCTCGCCGCGCACGCGCCGGGCCGCTTCTCGGTGCAGCAGCTCGACCACGCGCTCGTCCCCGAGCTCGCGGCGCGGCTGCGCATCACCGGCAACGGCTACGTCGCGCTCCTGTTGGGCGACGAGGAGGCGATGCGCAGCGAGACCCTCGAGCTGGGCCTCGAGCTCGCGCCGGCGCGCTCGCGCCTGCGGACCCTGGATGGTCGCTTCCAGGAGGCCTTCGCGCGGCTCACCCAGCCGCGCCGCGAGGTGGCGCTCACGGTAGGCCACGGCGAGCGTAGCCACGGCGGCGCGGAGATCGACCCCGCGGAGCGCCTCGGCCGCTTCGTCACGGAGCTGCGCCGGGCGAACATCGAGATCACGACCCTCGGCATCGCCGAGGGCCTCGCGCGCGAGGTCCCGCGCGACACCCGCATGATCGCCTTGATTGGGCCGCGCGAGCCGCTCGCGCCGGAGGAGACCGAGGCGCTGCTCGCGTACGTCCGCGAGGGCGGGCGGCTGCTCGTGACGGTCGACCACGAGGCCGGCGGAGGGGCCGACGCGCTGCTCGCGGGCCTCGGGCTGCAGCTCCTCCCGGGCACGCTCGCGAGCGAAGAGAGCATGGTGGCGCGCAGCCGCACGAAGGCCGACCGCGCGCGGGTCTTCGCGGCGCGCTTCTCCGACCACCCGCTCGTGGTCGCGGCCCGCCGCGACGCGACCCGCTCGGCGGTCGTGCTCGAGCGCGGGGCAGCGCTCGCCCCGCTCGACCCGACACCCGAGGGCGCGACGGTCGTCTTCCCGCTTCGGACGCGCGAGGACGTGTGGCGCGACCTCGACGGCGACCTCGAGCGCGGCCCCGACGAGGCGCTCGAGGCGCAGCGGGTGCTCGCCGCGGTCGTCCTGCGCGCCGCGGGCGCGCGAGAAGGTCGCGCCGTCGTCGTCCCCGACGGCAGCTTCGCCGGCGACGATCTCCTCGGCTACCGAGGGAACCTGCTCGTCCTCGGCGACGCGCTGCGCTGGCTGCTCGGCGACGCGCGCGACGGTCGGCCAGCGATCGTCGGCGTGACCACGAGCGAGGAGGACGTCCCCGTCGAGCACGCCCCCGCCGACGAGCGGCTCTACTTCTGGCTCGGCAGCCTCGGGGTGCCGCTGCCGCTGATGGTCTTCGGGCTCGTGAGCGCGCTGCGCCGGCGGCGCGCGCGCCGGGAGGAGGCATGAGCGCTTGGCGCGAGCTGCGGCTCTCCGCGCTGCTCGCCGCGGCGGGCGTCGGCCTCGCGATCTGGGCGACCCGTCCGGGCGGCGTGGACGCCCCGGGTGAAGCCACGGCGCTCGACTGTGGGCGCGCGACCGAGGTCGTGCTCGAGGCCGAGACGCGCCGCGTCCGGATCTACGAGGACGGCCGCGAGGTCCGGGTCGAGGTCCTCCGCCGCGAGGACGAAGACCGGCGGGGCCCCGCGGGCGAGCGCCTCCGCTTCCTGGGCGGGGAGAGCGCGCGCGCCTACCTCGCGGCCGCGTCGCCCCTGCGCGCCCGCCGCGGCCTCGGGATCATCTCGGCGGAGGCCGCGGGCGAGCTCGGCCTCGAGGCTCCGACGAGCACCTGGTCGGTTTCGTGCGACGGCCCCGCCCACCGCTTCGCGCTCGGAGGCCACGCCTACGGGACGGGGGATCGGTACGCGCGGCGTGAGCGCGACCACCACGTCTTCCTCTTGCCCAGCCCCGTCGTGCGCGAGGTGGAGAACGCCGAGCTGCGGCTGATGGAGCGCCGGCTGCACCGCTTCGAGCGGGCCGAGGCGGCCGGCGCGGAGCTGACCCTCCCGTACCCGGACGAGCCCGAGCGCGCGCCACTTCGTCTGCGGATGCAGCAGCGCAACCGACGAAGCCCCGACGCGACGTGGGTCGACGACGAGGCGCCGGATGTGCGCCGACGAGACTACGACGCCGCGGTGCGCGCCGTCCTCGGCCTCGCCATCATCCGCTACCTCGACGAGGCCCCCGAGCCGCTGGGCACGCACCTCCTCGACGCGCGCTTCGTCGACGTCGCAGGTCGGCCCCTCGGCGAGCTCTCGCTCCATCGCTCGGGCGAGGGCGCGCAGCGTCGCTGGATCGCGCGGAGCGACGCGAGCGGTGGTCACGTAGAGATCCTCGCGAGCGCGGGCGCGGCCGCCGAGCGCGCGCTCGAGCGCCTCGCCGCGCCCGACGCATCCGAGTGAGGTCGGACGATTGCGGTTGGTCCGGCCGAGGCCCGGGCCCATGCTCGGGACATGCGCGAGGACCTCAAGCGCTTGCTCCCTTGGCTCGGCGGGCTGCTCGCCGTCGCTGGTCTGGCGACGCTCGGGCTCGTCCCCGATCGCTGCGGCGTCTTGGACTACGACGCGCCGCCCTTCGCAGCGGACGTCGTGGCGGGGGAGGGAGCGGGTGATCGTGTCGACCTGCGGGCGCTCCGAGGCTCGGTCGTCGTGCTCGACTTCTGGGCGAGCTGGTGTCCGCCGTGCCGCGAGTCCGTGCCCGTGCTCAACCGCGTCTCGGCGTCCTCGCCCGGCGTGCGCTTTTATGGTGTGAGCACCGAGGCGATCACGCCGAGCCAGGTCGCGGAGCACCACCGCGCGTTCGGGGCGGACTTCCCGAGCCTCCACGATCCCTCGGGAGAGCTGCAGCGCCTCTTCGACGTCCAGGCGCTCCCGACGCTCGTCGTCATCGACGCCGAGGGCCGCGTCCGCCACCGGTCGGTGGGCGTGCCGCGGCAGGACGGGCTCGCGGAGGTCCTCCGCGCTCTGCTGCCGAGCGGCTGACGGAACGCCGCAGGCGCCGTGTCCGGGGGCCGTGTCCGGGGCCGGGGCCGGGGCCGGG
>JAHBWH010000210.1 GCA_019637115.1 Myxococcales bacterium
CAAGCGCGAAGCCCGCCAGGAAGCGCGGCGAGCCCGAGCGCTAGAGGCCGCCGAGCGCGAAGCCGAGCGCGGCGACGCGGTCGTCCCCCTCGTGCCGGCCCTCCAAAGCGACCTCGCCCCGAGCGCTGACCTCGACGCCGACGCCCTCGCGTCCCTTACCGCGAAACGCGACGCGCACCGCGAGACCGACAACGGCTCACCGGTCGACCACGCCGACGACGCCGACGCGAACCACGACGACATCGCGGACGTTGCCCAAGCCGGCCCCAAGGCCGGCCGCCGGAGCGGCGACCCACCCGACTGAGCGCAGACGCGCGCCTGCGCGCGCTGCCCGGCCCGGCCCCAGCCCGAGCCGGGCATCCCTCCGTCCGTCGCCGGCGGATCCGAGCCCGCCTACCCCCCGACGGGGGTCCCCCAACCCCACGCGCCCCCGGCGCCAACCAACCCCGACCCCCTTCCAACCCGTACCCAGTACCGATTTTGGTGGGCCCGTACCCAGTACCGATTTTGGTGGGGAACCGATTTTGGTGGGGACGTTGATGCCGGCGCTGAGCCACACCATCGATGCGATGATCGCAGCATCCGCCAGCTCGCCGAGCGCCGCTGCCGCGATGCTGCCGCCGAGGAGGATGAGCGCTAGCGGGCTCGCGACCGATCGTGCGAGCTCGACCGCCATCGCGCGTACGTGCTGATCGCCGACTCGACCCGGCGTGCCTCGCGCTCGCGCCCGAGCCTGGTTCGTGGTGAGGCCCTGGGGGCCGGACTCCAGCTGACCGAGCAGGTCAGTGAGCGACCGCCGCGCGAGTGAAGCACCGAGTTGCGACGGATCGCGGGGGGCGGCGGTCATCAGCCCGGAAGCGCGAGCGTTCGTTCGGTCGCTCGCAGTTACCGACTACGGTCCGCCCCCGAAGTTACCACGCCTGGAGCGCGGAGCTCGCGTCCCCCGACCACGAGGATCGGATGGCCGCTCCGACCACAGGCGCCAACCCGTTGCAGCACGCCCTCGAAGATCAGTGAACCGCTTCGTAGCCGCAGCCGATGCTGCGGCCAGCGCACGCTTGGCACATCACGGCACGATCCGCTCACGACAACGCCTCATGAAATCGGCGTTTCGGCATGGCACAAGCCTTGCCAAACACCGCCTCCGTGGGACACACGAGGCAATCGGAGAGGTTCGCGTTCGCGCGCGATCCATGGTGGTGGGCGGCGCTCGTCGCCCTCGTCCTGAACGACCACGTGCTGAAGCACGCTGGCGTCCTGCCCGGTTGGCTGACTGGCAAGCTCAGCGACTTTGTTGGGCTCTACGTCGCCCCAGCGGTGCTCGTGGCGTTGCTCGCGGGGCGCGCGCCCCGGCTCGCCTTCGTGGCGACCGGCGTGGTCTTCGCGGCCATCAACCTGTCGCGAGGCGCGGCCGACCTGCTCGAGGCGATGCTGCCCTGGCAGATCTGGACGGACCCCAGCGACCTCGTCGCGCTGCCGATGCTCTGGCTCGCGTGGCGTCGACACGTCGGCGCCGCGGACGCAGCGCCAGAAGGCGCCGCGCGCTCGTCCGCGGTCGCGCGGGCCGCCCTGCGTTGGCGGGATCGCGGCGCCCTGATGCTGGGCGCCCTCGCCAGCGTCGCCACCAGCCCGATCATCGAGCCTGGGCCTCGTTGGATCGAGGGCCCGCGCATGGGCCAGCTCCAGGTCCTCGGTCGGTACGATAGCGACATCGACGCGGAGGTCACCACCCGCGAGGTGGTGCGCGTGCGGCGCCTGCGTGATGGCGTGTCGGTCGACTGCGAGCGCCTCGCGCGCGACCCACGTCGGGTGCTCACGCGCGGCCTCTTCGCGCCTGCGGAGCGGTGGTCGCTCGGGCATTCGGACGCGCTCTCGTTCACCGCGCGCGGCGAGTGCGACGTCGTCTGGCTCGAGCACGACGAGGCGGGCGCGGTGCTCGTGCCGTGGAGCGCGTCCCAGGGCGCGCGCGTCACCCTCCGTCGTCAAGAGACCGCGATCGGCTGGGTGGAGGAGATCGGCACCGACCTGATCTTCCGCGGCGACCTCCGGCCCCCGGTGCCCGCCTCGACGTGCGCGCCGCTCCTCCCCCCGCCCGCGTTCTCGGCGCCGCTGCCGAGCGAGCACGGCCTGCTCTGGCACTTCGACGCGCGCGACAGCGTCGACGGCTGCACGGAGCTCTCCTTCACCGAGCTCGTGTATCACTTCGATGATGAGCGCGCGGAGTCGGCGCTCGACCTCGGGGAGCACGTCGTGACGCGCTACGCCTGCGGCTACCCCCATGAGCTCTTCGAGCCCTTCATCGGTGCGGCCGTCCGCGCGGTCGAGGAGCATCACGAGGGCGAGCCCGTCCTGCGCTTGGTCGAGTACCACGAAGAGTTCGCGGAGACGTGGAGCGTGCGGCGACGTCTCACGCTGAGCGGGCGCCACGGCTTCGACTTCGAGGCCGTGCCGCTGGCCGACTGCGCGCAGGTGAACGGCTGCGGCGAGATCGTGCGGCCGTGGCGGCTGCTCGCGGCGGGAGGCGGCTGGGCGGCGGTCGGTGACCAAGCGTGGACGCGCGACGTGCTCGGCCGGCAAGAGCGCTTCTTCGCGCTCGGGTTGATCCAAGGGCTCGCGGTGGACGCCGCTTGCGTGGATGGCGCGCAGCGGGTCGGCACGCACGGCGTCTTCGCGCTGCTCGAGATCTTCCCGGAGCCGACGGATCCGATCGACCCCGAGGATCCGCAGCCGACGGATCCGACGGATCCAATCGACCCCGCGGATCCGGAGCCGGTCGACCCGGTCGACCCGGACCCCACGGATCCAGCCACCGAGCCGACCGATCCCGACGACGAGGAGACGCCATGAAACCCCGAGCTCGCGAGACGACGATGCCCTCCAACCGACCTTCGATGAGCGCACCCTCCAAGCTCTTCGCCTCGCTCGCGCTCCTCGCGCTCGGCGCGTGCGGCAGCACCTCCGACGGCGCGGCCCTCCCACGCGAAGGCGGCCCCGGCACCCGGCTCGCGCCGGGCGGCGCGCAGGACTTCGGCCTCTTCCGCGACATCGTCGAGAGCGGCGGCATCCCGACGCCCGAGACCCTGGACGCCACCGGCTTCTTCGCAGAGCACGCGATAGGCGTCCCCGACGCGACCTGTGGCGACGCGCTCTGCGCCGAGGCGAGCTTCGGTGTGATGGGCAACCTGCTGAACGGCCAGGCGTGCACGCTCGTGCGCGTGTCGCTCGCGACGCCGCTCACCGCGCCAGAGCCGGACCCCGCGCACCTCGTCGTGCTCGTCGACACGTCGCGCCACGCGGCGACGAGCCGCGAGTCCGTCATCGAGCCCGGGCTCGTCGCCCTCTTCGAGGGGCTCTCCGAAGGAGATCGCGTCAGCCTCGTGGCCTTCGCGGGTGAGGCCACCACGCTCGCCGAGGCCGCCAGCGCGCCGACCGAGCCGCTCGCCGCGCTGGCCGCCCAACCCTTCGGCGGCGACCGCGATCTCTACGCCGGCATGCGCGCGGCCTACGCGCTCGCTGCGCGCACCGAGGAGGGCGTCGAGCCGCGCGTGCTCGTGCTCACGAGCGGCGGGACCGACCTCGGCATCACGAGCCCGGCGCGGCTCGCGAGCCTCGTCACCGCGCAGGCCGCCGAAGGCATCGCGACGACGGTCGTCGGCTTCGGCGACGCCGACCCGGTGCTCTGGGCGCGCCTCAGCGCGACCGGCGCGGGCAACAGCTACTTCATCGGCGGCGCCGCGGACGCGCGCGAGGTCTTCCGCGAGGAGCTCGCGACCAGCTTCACGCCGCTCGCGCGAGACGTCCGCATCCGTCTCGACGGCGGCAAGGCCTGGGACGTCGTCGGCGTCTACGGCGTGAGCGACGTGGTCTTCGACCCGGACGCTGGCGTCGCCGCCATCCCCAACCTCTTCATCGCGAGCCGCCGCGACGCGGGCGGGATGGTTGGTCCGGGCATGGGCCGCCGCGGCGGCGGCGGCGCGATCCTCTTCGAGCTGATGCCGCGCGCGACGGTCCCCCGAGGCACGGACCTGCACGAGGTCGGCAGCATCGGGATCGAGTTCGTCGACCCGCGCACGGGCGAGAGGGTCTTCCAGCGCGCGGACGTACAGAGCCCCTTCGCGGCGGGCGTCGTCCCCGACGCGGGCCTCTTCGGCGACGCCTACGTCGAGAAGGCCTTCGTCGCGCTGAACGTGCTCGTCGGCTTCAAGATGATGTCCCTCTCCGCGACGGAGGGGGACCACCGCCGCGCGATCTCGATCGGCCGCAACCTCGAGCTCAACCTCGTCGACTGGCTTCGTCGGCGACCGGACACCGACATCGAGGACGACCTCTCGATCCTCCGTGCGCTGCTCGCCAACATCGAGGCGCGCGCGCCCTCGAACACCGACATCCCGAACGCCCCTCCCGCCGCGCAGTGGGCGTGGGATTGATCCGTCCCATCATCGCCGGATCGCTGCGAGCGTAGACGTCGGGAGACCGTGACGGCGCGAAGAGACCGGCGCAAGAGCGCCCGGCCAGCGTGCTGCTCGGCGAGGGGCAGCTTCACACTTCTTCATGAATCCCTTCGCACGCCCGCAACGATGGGGACCCAGGCTCGAAGAGTCAGGAGGTTCTCATGTTCGGATTCGTCGTCGGCTTCGCCTGCCTCATCGGCTTCGTCACGGTCCTACGCCGTGGTCGCCGCGCCAGGTTCAGCGGGCCTTGGGGTGGATGCCATCGCGCTCGAGGCCATCACCATCATCATCATCACCGTGGCGGGCGAGGTTGGCGTGGGCGCGGACCCCACGCGTGGCTCTATGGCCTCTTCGAGCGCCTCGACACGAGCCCGGGCCAGGAGAAGGTGATCCGTCACGCCCTCGACGACGTGCTGAACGAGGCGTGGGGGCTGCGAGGGGATCTGCGCGCGCTGGGTGACGCCGCGCGGTCGAGCGTCGCGGCGCCGAGCTTCGACGAGTCCGCGCTCGACGCGGTCTTCGCCGAGCAAGACGAGAAGCTCGCGCGACTGCGCGTCAGCGCGAAGGACGCGCTCCGCCAGATCCACGAGGCCCTCGACGAGGAGCAGCGCGCCGAGCTCGCGCGGCTCCTCGGCGGCCGCTCTCTCGGGCGCTTCGGGCTGGGGCCCTACCGGTGAGCTCTTCCGACTCGAGCGTCGTCGCGCCCGCACCGGGTCGTGACGCACCCCCTCGGACGAGCCGGCGCGCGCGTGTCGGCTTCGTCTTCGTGCAGCTCCACGCCGCCGCCGCGGCTTGGCGGCTGGCGCGGTGTCAACCCGCGCCGCCGCACGAGCTCCATCACCTCCCGCCGATCGTCGGCCGCCTCCTCATTCCCTCCCAAACCCACGAGCGTCCGTCATGAAACACCGTCTCCTCCTCGTCGTCCTGGCCTTCGGCACCGTCGCTGGCTTCGCGTCCGGCTTCCGCTCGATGCACCACCACCACCACCGCCGCGCCTACTTCGAGCGTCACATCGCGCGCGTTTGCGTCGACGCAGCACGCGGCCTCGACCAGGACGCCGCCGAGTCGCCCGGCGCGAGGCGTCACGCCCGTGGTCACCGTGGCGCCACACCGGAGCACTTCGCCGCCCAGGTGGTCGCGCCGGGCATCGCTTCGCAAGTCGCGCCGCACGTCGCGCCGCACGTTGCGCCGGACATCGCTTCGCAAGTCGCGCCGCACGTCGCACCAAACGTCGCATCGCAAGTCGCGCCGCACGTCGTATCCCCGCCGCTCGCGCGATGACGTAGGCTCTCGACGTGTCCACGCGGGTCCTCCTGATCGACGACGACGCGCGGCTCTTCGAGCTGCTCCAGCGCTACCTCGGGCCGCACGGGATCGCGCTCTCGCATGCGCCCGACGGCGGGCGAGGGCTCGCCATGCTCGAGGTGGGCGCCTACGACGCGTTGCTGCTCGACGTGATGATGCCCGGGCTCGACGGGCTCGAGGTCTTGCGGCGCGTCCGGGCCAAGAGCGGCGTGCCCGTCCTGATGCTCACGGCACGAGGCGACGAGGCGGACCGCGTGGTCGGGCTCGAGCTCGGCGCGGACGACTACGTCGCCAAGCCCTTCGGCCCCCGCGAGTTGCTCGCGCGCCTCCGGGCGGTGCTCCGCCGGACGCAAGCGCGCGAGGGCGCCGAGCGCCTCTCGGCCGGCGGCGTCGTCGTCGAGGTCGACGCGCGGCGCGTGACGGTCGAGGGGAGAGACGTCGCGCTCACGGGGCTCGAGCTCGACCTGCTCGTCGCGCTGATGCGGCGCGTGGGCCGCGTCGTGCCCCGCAACGCGCTCCTCTCGCTCGCGGGGCGCGAGGAGGTGGTCGGCGAGCGGACGGTCGACGTCCACGTCTCACGCCTGCGCAAGAAGCTCGGCGACGACCCGAAGCAACCGCGGCTCCTGCAGACCGTGCGTGGCGCGGGCTACGTCTTCACCGGCGGAGAGCCCCCAAAGGACGCGTCGTGACGGCGATGAGACGTCGCGCCCGCGCGCGCCGATCGTGCGATCATGCCCACCGAGGTCACGGCCTTCACAAGGTCCTCTTCGTCTGGCTCGTGGTCGCGATCGTCGCGACGGCGGCCTCGGTCACCCTCGTCTATCGGGCCTTCGGTGGGGATCGCTGGCGCGCGCCGATGGAGGCGATCGAGCGCTTCGCCGTCGGGCGCTTCGAGGCCGCGTGGGACGACCCCGCGGCCCGCGAGGAGCTGGCCCGTGCGGCCGAGCGCGACCTCGGCGTGCGGGTGACCCTGTTGGATCCTCTAGGACACACGCTGCGCTCGGGCGATGCCTGCGACGGGTACACGCACGCGCTCGCCATCGACGGACGCGGCGTCGCGCAGATCTGCATCCCACACCATCGGCCGTCCGGGTCGCGCCTCGTCCTCACGTTGCTCACGGCGTTGCTCGTCCTCGGGGCGCTCAGCGGCGCGCTCGCGCGACGGCTCGCGCGGCCCATCCGCCGCGTCGCGGCCGTCGCCGAGCGGCTCGGTGAGGGCGAGCTCGACGCCCGCGTCGGTCCGATGCGCGCGCGCGGGGAGGTCGCGCTGCTCGCGGAGACGATCGACCGGATGGCGGACCGCGTCGAGCAGCAGGTCAGGGACCAGAAGGAGCTGCTCGCCGCCGTCTCACACGAGCTGCGCACGCCCCTCGGGCACGTGCGGGTCCTCCTCGAGCTCGCGCGCGAAGGTCAGCTCGACGCGGGCGCGGTGGACGAGCTCGAGCGAGAGGTCGTCGAGATGGATCGCCTCGTGGGCGAGCTGCTGGCCCGCTCGCGTCTCGACTTCGAGACCGTCGACGCGCGCGAGCTCGACGCGCGTGACCTCGCGCGGCGCGCGCTCGAGCGGCTCGGGCTTCCGGAGGCGCGGCTCGACGCGCCGGCGCCGGTCACGCTGGACGGCGACGCGACGTTGCTCGCTCGGGCGCTCGCGAACCTCCTCGAGAACGCCGAGCGACATGGCCGCGGGCTCGCGCGCCTCGGTGTCCTCCGCGCAGCGGGGGAGGTGCGCTTCGAGATCGACGATCATGGCGAGGGCTTCGACGAGGCGGCCTTCGAGCCCTTCGTCCGCGGCGACGACCGCGGCGCCCGGGGCCTCGGGCTCGGCCTGGCGCTGGTCCGACGCATCGCGCGCGCGCACGGCGGCGACGTCTTCGTAGAGCCCCTCCCCGTGGGCGCGAGGATCGTGCTCACGGTCGCATCGGACGCAGCGGACGTTGGTGTTCACGGGGTGCCGTGAGGGGTGGAACCCGTGAACTGGGGGGCGGGACGAGGTCGGCGGCGGGACGACGGCGAGAGCCGCCGGCGGGTTCGCTCTCGACGCGTGTGCCTCCACCGATGCCCTCCGGCACGGCGCCCTCCCGACCTCCGTGCGGGCAACGCGGGCAGGTCGGGCCAAAACTGCGTCGAGGGATTGGTCGCGATGGGTGACGTCGCGCGCCGGGTCCGATCAGCGCTCGCGGGCGACGCGCAGGCTCGTGTTGGTCGCGTCGTGGTACGCGATCGTCGCGCGGCCGGAGGCGTCGAGGGCCAACGAGCAGAACTCGCCGACGTCTCCATCTTCGACCTGCTCGAGGGTGATCGCGCCAAGGAGACTCTCCCGGGCAAGCCAGAGGGCGCGACGGGTGTCGTCGCGGTACGCGATGCGCGCGCGTCCGTCGGCGTCGAGGGCGAGCGAGAGGTGGCGGCCGACCTCGCCTTCGGTCGCGACGTCGACGTGCTGCCACGTGCCGTCGGGTCGCCGCGAGGCTAGGCGCAGGTCCGCCGTCGCGCTCGCGTGGTACGCGACGCGCGGCTGCCCATCCGGCCCGATCGCGACGCTCGAGATCGTCGGGGTGCCGCGCGCGTCGATCACCTCGTGGGTCCACCCGCTGCCCTCGAAGTGGGTCCACCGGAGGACCTCGGCCGTCGCGTCCTGGTGCGTGATGTGGGGCCTTCCGGCGCCGTCGAGCGCGAGCGAAGCGTGGCGCCCCACGCGGTTCGCGGGCGCACCGCCGTCGAGGCGCACGCCAGACCAGCGCGCACCGCCGCTCGTGTACGCGAGGCGACCGGCGTCGAAGTCGTGGTGCGCGACGCGCGGCTCCCCTCGCGGGTTGATGGCCATCGACGTGAACCAGCCGGCGTCCCCGTCGATCCCGTCCACCGTCTCGATCGAGAAGCCGGTCGCCGTCTCGCGCGCGACGCGCAGCGCCCCGTCGCGGACGACGTAGTAGCTGATCCACGCGCGGCCCGCGGCGTCGAGCGCCAACGATCCGAACGCGCCAGCGGTTCCATCCGAGTCCACCGTCGTGCGCTCCCAGCCGCCGCCCTCGCGCTCCCGCGCGAAGCGCAGCGCGCCCCGCTCGAGGTCGTAGTACGAGACCGCGGCGCGACCGCCGGCGTCGAGGGCCAACGAGGCGAAGCGGCCCACGTGCCCCGTCTCGTCGACGAGCGCCGTGGTCCACTGGCAACATCCGGTCGCGCACGGTCGGAGCGGCGCCTCGCACCGCTCGGCTACGCACCTCGACCCGTCGCAGGTGGTCTCGCGCACGCCCGCCTCCGGGCAACGGGCGCAACCATCCCCGCAGCCGCGCTCGCCGACCCCGCAAGCGTCGGGGTCCCGGCAGGCGCCAAACGCGGTCCATGCGCCCCATTGGCAGTCGGCGCCGCAGCGACGAGCCCGCTCACGCTCGCCGTCGTCCTCGCATCGCTCTCGCTCGCGCTCGGTGGTGCCAGGATCGCAAGCGCACGGCGGCGGTGGCTCGGCGTCGCAGTCTTCGTCGATGATCCCGTCGCAGTCGTCGTCACGCTCGTTGCACTCTTCTCGACGCGGATCGCAGAGGCAGATCGACCCCATGATCCCGCCGAAGGGACCGCAACGCCAACCCGCGGGGCAAGCGTCGGGGCCCTCGCACGGGGCCGTGCAGCGCCCCGCGCCGTCGGAGCCCAGGAGACAGAGGCCGTCCTCGCAGGTCTCGGGTCCGGCGCAGGCCGCGCCGGGGCCTGCGCCACCCATCGGGCTGGGGGGCGGCGCGGCGCACGCGGCCATCGCGAGGAGCGCAACGAGTGCAAGGTGTCGCGTCGTGCTCATGGCGTATTCCTTCGGGTTGCGCGTGCAGAGGCGCGGCACGAGGATGCAGCGCCGTGGGGAATGACCGACCGCCGATCGCGAGGACGGAAGCGACCGTCGAGCTCGCTCCCGACGAGCCGCTGGTCGCGGGTCGATATCAGCTCGGCGAGCTCCTCGGTCGGGGCGGCATGGGATCGGTCTATCGTGCGCGGCATGTCGAGCTCGGGCGAGACGTCGCGGTCAAGCTGATCGGTCGAGGGGTCCCCGAGCCTCGCCTCATCGCACGCTTCGAGCGGGAGCTGCGCGTCGCGGCGGCGATTCGTCACGAGAACGTCGTATCCGTCACCGACGGCGGTCGCGACGAGCACGTGGGACCTTTCCTCGTCATGGAGCTGCTCGAGGGCGAAGCGCTCGCGGATCGGCTGACGCGGGGTGGGCTCCATCTGGACGAGTCGCTCGCCATCCTCGACCAGGTGCTGTGCGGGCTCGAGGCGGTTCACGCCGCGGGCGTCCTGCACCGCGACCTCAAGCCCCAGAACGTCTTCCTCTGCTCTCGCGCGCAAGGGCCGCCGCGCGTGAAGCTGCTCGACTTCGGGGTCTCGAAGCTCTTCGGCGAGTCGAACGAGGAGACGCTCACCCGCGAGGGTGACGTCATCGGTACGCCTCAGTACATGTCGCCGGAGCAGCTCTTGGGTCTCGTCGACATCGACGCGCGCGCCGACGTCTACGCCGCGAGCGTGATGCTCTTTCGGATGCTGACGGGCAAGCTCCCCTTCGGACGCACGAGGCCGGACGGGGCGCTCGCGCTCGAAGGACTCTTCGGGGCGCCTCCGTCGATTCGGGACGAACGCCCCGCGCTCTCGCGCGAGCTCGACGAGGTGGTGACCCGAGGGCTGGCTCGACGTCGAGAGGAGCGATTCGCGAGCGCCCACGAGATGCGTGAGGCGCTCCGCGAGGCGGCCGTGAGCATGGGCGGCATCGCCACGCCGCTCCCCTCGCTGCCGCCCCCCGAGCCCTCGGACGCTCGCACGGCGGTCGCGCGCCCGAGCTCGGGCGCCCCGCGCGTCTCGAGCGCGCCCGGTCTGGTCGGGGAGACTCCGGAGGCGGCCGGGCGCGACGGCGTGTCGAGCGACGGCGTGTCGAGCGATGGCGTGTCGAGCGACGGCGTGTCGAGCGATGGCGTGTCCAGCGACGGCGTGTCGAGCGACGGCGTGTCGAGCGATGGCGTGTCCAGCGATGGCGTGTCGAGCGACGGTGCGTCGAGCGTGTCGAGCGACGGCGTGGTGGACTCGCGCGAGAGCGTTCGGCGCGCGCATCCCGACGGGGGCGAAGCATCCTCGAGTGCAGTCCAGGCGCCCGAAGGCCCGGCGCGAGCGGGGTCGGAGCGTCGCGGCGGTGACGAGCGCGTGCCATCGCGGAGCGCGCGGTGGGTCATAGCGCTCGTGCTCGCGGCGCTCGGCGTCGGCGCTGTGTGGGTAGGGTGGCCGTCGGATGCGGCGACGCTCGCCGAAACAGGCGCGGTCGAGAACCCCGCCGCGGTCGAGGAGCACTCCGCGGTCGAGGAGCGCTCCGCGGTCGAGGCGCCCGCCCCTCCGTTGCGTCTGGGCTTCGTCCGCTACCTGCCCGACGAGGTCGTCGAGCTGCACCACGCGCCGCTGGTTGCTCATCTCGAACGCACCCTCGGCGCGCCCGTCGAGCTCTCGGTCCACGCCGACTATGTCGACACGGGACGACGCCTCGCGGAAGGCGCGCTCGACGTGGCGGCGTTGTCTGCGTATGCGCTCGCGCTCGCACGTCGGAACCATCCCGAGCTCGCCCTCCTCGCGCGCGCCGTCAACCAGGGCGGCGACTCGTACCAGGGGGTGATCCTCGCCCGCGCAGACGACGCCGCGATCAGAACGCTCGCCGACCTGCGGGGGCGCGTCGTCTGCTTCGTGGGCCAACGCTCGAGCTCGGGATATCTCTTTCCGCGAGCGTTGCTGCGGCGGGCCGGGGTCGACCCGGACGCCGACCTTCGCGCCAGCCGTCTGACCGGTGACCACCTCTCCGCGCTGCGGGCGCTGGAGGCCGGCGGTTGCGATGCGGCCACCATCTACGCGAGCCTCCTCTACGACGCCGACGCGCACGGCCTCTCGCCGCAGCGATTTCGGATCCTCGCGAGCACCGACGCCATCCCCTTCGACACCTACGTCGCGGGCGAGCACGTCGACGCCGCGCTTCGAGCGCGTCTGGTCGAGGTGTTGCTCGCCCTCGCGCCAGGGAGCGAGCTCGCGGAGTCGGTCTTCGGGGACTCGGTGGGCGACCTGCGAGCCTTCCTTCCAGCGTCCGCAGAAGACCTGGCGGCCATCGACGCGCTGGTGGACCTGCTCGACCGCTGAGCCTGGGAGAAGCATCCGAGAGGCTGCGTAGCAAGGTCCGCGCCGTAAGCGCCCCAAGTCAGCTTCCTCCGAAAGAGCGGCTTGCGAAAACGGCTGAGCTCAAGCTGCCCGATCGGATCGATCGCCTCCTCTCTCTTCGGTAACCGTCGCTGGGGCGATCGATCCTGCCCAGGTCCGCGATGCGGAAACGCTCTTCGTCGTCCGCTCTCGCTCGAACGGACATCGGGCGCCTGTCACAGAAACGTAAGCAATCCGAAACCTTACACATCGATCGCGATAATGCGGAGTGGCGTTCACTCAAGCCAGGTGGCTGATGTCAGTGAACTCCATTCGCAGCCGTCGGGGAGCACGAGAATCGCCGACACCCTACGTCGGGATTGCGAATTGCCGGGCCTCGGGCGACGGCACGCGAGGTGCATTCCGAGGTAGGAGACCATGCGCTCCGCACCCACGGCCACCTTGCTCCTGCTCCTTGGCGTCGGCTCCACGCAGGCGCAGTGGACGTGGACCCAGGTGCTCGCGGCGCCGCGGATCGGGGAGCGACTGACCGCGGTCGCCGTCGACCCCGACGACCCGCGCATCGTCCTCGTGGGCACCGAGGAGGGCACGCTCCTCGTCTCCGAGGACGGCGGGGTCTCCTTCGACGAGCGACCGCTGCGACCGGCGACGCCTCTCGAGCGGACCGTCGGCCTCAGCAGCCCTGAGGCGCCGAGCGCCTACCGCGCCCTCACGCGCGAGTACCGCGTCGCGATCGACCCCCCGTTCTCTGCGCGGCCCTCCGCGCGGGTCTCGATCCCCTTCGAGACGCACTTCTTCGGCATCCGACCGAGCTACGTCCGCCCGGAGGTCTTCCCGAGCCCGACCACCCCGGAGGTGACGTTCCTCCAAGAGTCCGTTCGAACGCGGGAGCGCGAGACCGAGCCGGTCGTCGCGGTAGCGTCCTGTCCCGACAACGCGCTGCGCTTCGTCGCCGCGACGCGCCGCACGCTCTACGGCTCCGACGACGGCCGCGTCTTCTTGCCGCTCTTCGAGCTCGCGGGGCTCTCGCTCCGCGACGTGCGCTGCGCGCCGGTCGCGCCTGGGTTCCTGGCGCTCACGACGAGCGACGGCCTCTGGCTCTCGATCGACGGCGGCCGCACCTTCGAGGCGGCGCCCATCAACCGGCCCGGCGCGCCCGCGACGGCGATCACCTTCGGGCCTGGTGGCCGCTTCGCCGCGGCGGTCGGCTCGAGCGTTCACCTCGGCGAAGCCGACGCGCGCGGGGTCCGGGAGCTCGACAAGGCCTACGTCGACGGCTCCGTGCGGAGCGCGGCTTACGGCGTCGATGGTGTCCTCTGGCTCGCGACCGACCTCGGGCTGCGCGTCATCCGTCCGGGGGGCGTCTACTCGGAGGAGGTCGCGCGCCCCGTGTTCGAGGGCCTCGACGTCCGAGAGATCCTCTTGGCGTCGTCGGGCGAGCTCGTGGCGCTGGCGCGGGCGTGCCCCGGCGAGGGCTCCTGTCGCAGCTCTCACGTCCTCCGGTCCGCGGACGGAGAGGAATGGGAGCCCCTCTTCGAGGGGGCGACCCGCCGAAACGTCACCGCGATCGCCGTGCCCGCGCCCAGTCGGGATGGGACACCGCGTCCCGCGCCGCTCTGGCTGGCCACCGGGGGGGAGCTCTGG
>JAHBWH010000211.1 GCA_019637115.1 Myxococcales bacterium
CGCGGACCGTTCGGCCCAGACTCGAGCCCCGTGAACGAGAAAGTAGCTTGCTCGTCCGGCCCTATCACGAGCTCGAAACCACCGACGAACGTGCGACCGTCCTCGAGCTCGAAGCGCGCCGTGGCTTCCGGTGGCAACGGACGAGGGTCGGGGGCGTGTTCGGCGGTGCAGGCCACCAATGCGACGGCCAACGTGACCGTAGCCACGCGCGCGATTCGAGCTCTCGTGTCGTTCGTCGTCATGCCATCCGATCGCACCGCCACGTGACGACCGTGTCAACATGGGAAAGTACCTCAGACCTCGATCCCGCCAGGGTTGGCGCGTGAGCACCTCCCCCGAGGCCGCGGGCAATCGGCTCCGAAATCAATGGGGTTGTGTCGTTCGAGCAACGAGAACAACCATGGGCCTTGTTTGGTTGCGTAGGATCAACGAAACGAACGGCGGTCGTTTGGGGAGTGGTTGGGGATCGCTCTCGAGCGACTCCATCGGCCTTCGACGCCCACGCGACGTCGACTTCGTCACATGGGGAGCCACATGACCAAAACGGATGACAAAGAAGTGACGCGGGTTTTCTGGGCTGGTGTCGACAAGACAGCCAAAGAGGTTCGCGAGTGGCCTTCATGGAAGCGCGGCGAACGGCGCGAGTACCGCGCGACGGTTTCCGCGAGCGAGGCCACGGGAAGGTTCCGAAGCCGCAGGGAAGCAACGAGTAGGCGTCGATCTCAGCCCTCACGGCTCACCTCGTCCAGCGTCTCCACGAGTCGCCGGAGGTCGCCGTAGCGGGCACTGTCGAGTACGCGCAGGTCGTTCAGCGTCGCGCGCTTGAGCGCCTCGTCAAGCAGACGAACGCGTCGCAGAATGGGTGTGACCTCGTCTCGCATTCGATCGAAGTAGGCGTCCACCTGACCCACGTCCCGCGGCAGACAATAGCCTTGGTTGCTGCTCGCAATGACGACGCCTTGGTCGCGCAGCGAGGAGATGAGGTCGCGGCGCACGAAATCGCTGGTGACGTCGTGGCCGAGCGCACAGACTCGTGCGTGCAGGGCCTTCAACGTCAGGTACGGGGACTTCTCTTCTGCGGCATCGAGGAGGGCGAGCAGGACGATGCGTCGTTTGTCGTCGTCGAGTCCCTCGCCGTCGTGCTCACGCAGCCATTGTATTGCTCCCTTCAGGACGAACGGGCCGATCGACATCGTGCCACTCGACTCGATCGAATGCTCCGACGCAGGCTGCTCGAGACGCGATCCTGGTGGCCAGTGCCGGAGTGTCATGAGCTGGGGGGCGACGGATTCGTAGATCTCTCGGAAGCGGTCTTCCCTCGCGTCGGAGTAGGCGATCCGCAGGCTGCCGGCGACGAAGTCTGCCCACTGGATGCCGACTTCGCGGCCGCTCTCTTCGAACGAGATCGGTGTTTCGCCGTCGAGGTCGAGACGGAGCTGTGCGCCCTTCTTGCGGTGGTACTCCCCGAACGAAGCCATGAAGGACGGGGTGCCGTGGCGGTCGGCCACCATGCGCGCGCGAGGGTGAGCGCGGAGCAGCGGGTCGTACACGAAACGGCTGAAGTACTTCATGAACGAGGGGCGGAACTCGAGGCCGGTGTCGCGGCGGAGGCGCTTCTTGTCGATCACGAGCGCGTAACCGCGGTAGCCGACGTCGGCCATTGCGCGGAGGACCTCTAGGCGACGCTTGTGGTTCTGGCCGACCAAGCTGGACTTGATCTCGCCCGTCTGGAAGTAGCGCTTGCGGACCATCTCAGCGGCGGAGCGGAAGGTCGCGAGTTCTTCGTTGGGCACGCAGACGGCGCAGATCGCGAAGTGGGTCGTGGCTCCCGACGCCACGTCGAGGTTCGGGTCTCCTGATTCGTCGACGAAGGCCCACATCGGCGTCTCCTCGGTACGGTCGGTTCGTGGACGATAGCGCCCGAGCGCGACGCTCGAGCCTCGTGGTCGAAAACGAAGCCAATGCGTGGCCGGTGCGGCGTATCCTCGTGCCTCGTTCGGATCGAGGCTGGACGAGGTGTTCAAGAGATCTGAGCTCTATTCGTCGCTTGGGCGAGGTGCCTGCGAATACGTGATCCGCTACTTAGTGACGGAGGGGCCGGCACGCCGACGGAAGTGAGCCGGGTTATCGCGCAAGTGATCAGGAGGCGGCGGTCGAAGTCGAAGGAGGATAGGCGTTCCAAACTGCCGAAGGCAACTGGGCCCTTCTCGTGAAGCTCGGTTCTTGGGACCACGAGAGCGCACGCCACGTGGCCCAAGAGGGTCGGAGAAGACGGAGCAGTGCGTCGCGGGGGACGGAGCTCAGCCGACCAAAGACGAGGCACAACTGCCCTCGACGAGACGCTTGTGCGGAGCGTCCTGGGGGTTGCGGGCGCGAAGAAGTCCTTCGCTGGTGAGCAGGCGGTGGCGTGGGTGGTTTGGCCGAGGGCTCGGCTGGGTCGCCTCGGATCAGAAGCAGACGCCGTACTCGACGCCGCTGAACACGAGGCCGGGGGCAGGACGGAGGGCTCGGCGGGGTCGCCTCAGAAGCAGACGCCGTACTCGACGCCGCTGAACACGAGGCCGGGGGCAGGGCCGAGGCGCGCGCAGAGGGTGCCCGCAGGGCAGCTCGAGGTCGGTGCCGTGCGGCGGCACCAGCGGAGGCAGCGGTTGTCGGGGATCGTGGCGCCAACGTTGATGCACGCGAAGCCGCGCTGGCAGCTGGTGTCGTCGACGCAGGCGGCGTCTTGGCCACCGGTGCCGACGGGGCCGCTGCAGTCGGTGAGGCGTACGCCGCCCGTGGTCTCGTAGATGGAGCAGGAGGCGTTGCTCGGGCATCCGCTCTGCGTGACGACGTCACAGTGGCTCGAGCAGATCCGCGTGCCAGCGGCGCCGAGGGTGCCGACGCAGCGCGAGCCGGGGCCGGCCGTGCAGCTCGCGTCCGACGTGCAGAAGCGCTTGCAGACCGGGATCTCGGTCGTCGTCTCGGAGACGTTGATGCAGATGAGCCCGGGCTGGCAGATGTCGGCGGCGCAGGCTTGGCCCTCCGACGAGGTGCCTGCGGGGGCGCAGACGCGCGTGTCCGTGGTCGTGAGGTAGCAGCCCTCGCCGCCCGGGCAGCCACACTGCGGGCTGACGAGGCGGCAGGGGGTCTCCGCGCACGAGGCGTCGCGGCAGCCGAGCGTCGCGCTGCAGGTCTGCGGCGCGACGCAGAGCGAGTCGTCGGGGACGTTCGTGCAACCGGCGGCGGTGCAGGTGTCGACGGTGCACGGGATGCCGTCGTCGCAGCCTCCGGGGCAGACCGGTCCAGCGTCGACGCCCGCGTCCGTTCCAGCGTCCGTGCCCGCGTCCGTTCCTGCGTCGACGCCTGGCTCTTCTCCGGCGTCGAGCTCGCCGGCGTCGACGTCGGAGCCCGCGTCCTCGCTGGGCATCTCGCCCGCGTCGTCGACGTCGCCGTCTGCTGGGTCGGTGTCGGCGTCGTTCGTCACGTCGGCATCGAGCTCGGCCGAGCCGGCTTCCGTGTCGGTGCTGCTGGCGTCGAGACCCGAGGAGGCGTCGCGGGGGCCAGTGTCGTGGTCGTCGCTGGCGCCCGAGGCGCACGCGAGCGCCAAGAGAACGCAGAAGAGCGAAATCGTCGAAACGAAAGAACGTCGTGCCATGCCGGCCTCACCACCCCGCGCTCGCCCCCGAGCGAAGGTGAACGAGTGCCACGCGCCGGGGGTCGGGGCAAGTGAGGCGGTCCCAGGCGCCCAGGTCTAGTGCCTGGGTCCCGCCCCCAGGTTGACGTGGGAGCCTCGCTCGTCCGACGCGATCAATCTGTTGGCGGAGCTCGACGCCGCGAAGGTTGATTGGCGATCACAGCCGGAACGGGGCGGCCTGCTGGTGCTCGTCCCAGCCGTAGTAGACGCCGGGGCCGCGGGGGTCGTCGTCGAGGACGAGCTTGCGGGTGAAGGGGGCGGGGCCGTCGACGCGCTCGATGCGGTAGCCGGTCTGGGCGCGCTCGCTCTTGGCCGGGAAGACGAAGCGGATCTGGTCGCCCGTGGCCTCGAAGGTGAAGAGCTCGAAGCTGCCCTCGAACACCGTGCGGTCTTGGTAGACGCCGCCGCCCATCGACGGCGTGAAGCGGTAGACGTGGAGGCGGTCGTCGTGGGCCTCTGGCCATCGGTCGATCCAGTTGCGGTCGGTGAGCTCGGAGCGCGCGGCCTCGGGAGAGAGGGTGTCGGCGCTGCCGCCGCAGGCGGCGAGGAGGGTGAGCGCCCCCGCCAGAATGGAGCCGAGGGCTGGCGCCCGGAGGACGTGCATGCGGAGAGGATGGGGCCGGGGCGGGCGGCGGTCGAGGGTCTCGGGCCGTGGACGTGGCGCGCGTCGTCGTGGGTGGCTGCTCGGCTCGGGGCGTTGACGTCGGCGGGCGCGCGCCGCAGGACTTCGGCATGGATGGCAGCCCGCCTGGTCCCGATGACGTCCTCGAGCGCCGCGAGGAGCTCAGCGTGCTCGGCCGCAAGCTCGAGCCCTGCGGCTTCCGACCGCGCACCGGCTTCTACCGCGACGGGTGCTGCAGCACCGGGCCCGAGGATCGGGGCTCGCACACCGTCTGCGCGCAGGTGACGGCGGACTTCCTCGCGTACTCGAAGCAAGCGGGCAACGATCTGTCGACGCCGCGTCCGGAGTGGGACTTCCCCGGGCTGCAGCCGGGGGACCGCTGGTGTGTCTGCGCGGCGCGTTGGCTGCAGGCCTACCACGCGGGTCACGCGCCGCCGGTGGTCCTCGCGGCCACGAACGAGGCGGCGTGCGCGATCGTCCCGCGCGAGCTGCTCGTCGCGCACGCGATCGACCTGAACTGACGCGCCTACATTCCGTCGCGCGCTCAGCGCTTCCACGCGAGCGTGACGAGCTCTCGCAGGCGGGGCTCGTCGCTCGCGGTCGTCTTGCACACGAAGCCGCTCGCGTGGGCGAAGTGCACGTCGGGCTCCGACGCGACGCGCGTGAAGTCGAGCGCCGGGTGGTCTTCGTAGCGGCTGATGCCGTAGCCCGGGCCGCGGCGATCGGGGTAGACGAGCGTGGAGATGACCGCCTCGAGGCCGTCGGCGCGGATGAACGCGGCGAGCGCGCTCGAGGGCTCGTCGAGGATCTCGGCGCTGCGAGGGAGGAAGAGCGCCTCGGTGTGCTCGTCGCCCACGGCGAGCGTCCAGCGCACGACGTGGCGTCGGACCTCGGCGATGCGCTCGCGTGCGTTCCGGAGGTAGTCGAGGAGGTCCTGGCCGACGTAGCGCATGACCTCGTAGAGGGGGTCGCCGGGCGCGAGCTCTCGGCGCGCGGCGAAGCGTCGCAAGAGCGTGACGTCGATGGGCGAGTTGAGCTGCGAGATCGCGCGGCGCGGCACGCCGAGCCACTCGGCGGTGCGCTTGGGGCCGCGCGAGTCGAAGTACTCGGCGGGCTCGAGCCAGTCGCAGAGCGCCTTGGCCTCTTCGTAGAGGCCGAGGTGGTCGAGCACGAGGCTGAGCGCGCAGGTCGGCGGGTGGTCGCGGTCGAAGTGGTGGTGGTCGAAGTTCGCCCGCGCGGGCTCGTGGCGGCCGCCGATGTCGACGATGGCGACGCCGGGATCGTCGAGCTCGGCCTCGCTCGGATCACGGCGGACGATGGGGGCGCCGTGCTCGGCCGCCAGCACGCACACGGCGAGGAGGTCGTCTTTGTGGGCGCCGCCCGGGTGGGTGAGGATCGTGTGAATCACGCGCGCGTCTTAGCAGCAAAGGCTCAGGCCGCCGCCGCCCCCGCGTCCCCGTCGCTCACCGCCAGCCGGATGGGTGAAGGTCGTGTGAATCACGCGCGCGTCTTGGCAGCAAGGGCCGCCGCCGCCCCACGCTCCCCCGTCGCCCGCCGGCCGGATGGGTGAGGGTCGTGTGAATCACGCGCTCGTCGTAGCAGCCGCTCCGGTGGTGACGGCTCGAGGGGTGAGGGTCGTGTGATTCACGCGCTCATCGCAGCAGCGGCTCTGGCGGTGATGGCCGGATGGGTGAGGGTCGCTTCCGCGCCGGCCACGCAGCGAGCCGGCGCGGGCGGCGAAGGCCCGTCGCCTGGATGCCCCTGCCTTTGGTACCCTCGCCGTCGATGTACCGCATAGGCCGCCTCGTTTCGTTCGCGCTCCTCCTCGCCGCCTGTGATTGCAGCTCATCCACGCCGGGGCGGTGCGAGGTGGAGGCGGACTGCGCCTTGGGGGAGCGCTGCATCGACGGGCGCTGTGTTCCTCTCGGCGACGCTGGGTCGGACGACGGCGGGACGGATGGCGGCGCCGTCGACGCGCCCGCGGACAGCGGCCCGACGTGCCCGACGATGGTGATCTGTGGCGACCCGCCGGTCTGTTGCGCCGAGGGCTCCGAGTGCGTCGACGGGCGTTGCCTCGACGTCTGCGAGAGCGGCGTGCGCTGCGGGGCGGACCGGGAGACGTGCTGCGGGGCGGGGCAGGTCTGCGTGTCGGCGGCCTGCGTCGACCCGGGGGCCGAGTGCACCGACAGCTTCGACTGTCCGATCGGCGACTTCTGCGAGCCGACCCTCGGCCGCTGCCTCCGCCAGTTCGATCCGGTCGAGTGCACGGTCACGCCCGAGTTCCTCGACCTCGACGTCGTGCTCGAGTGGAGCGCGCAGACGGCGACCGAGGTGCCCGATTGCATGCACGCGATCAGCAGCCCCGTGGTCGTCGACCTCGACGAGGATGGGCGGCCCGAGGTGATCGTGAACTTCGCGTGCGACGACTCGTGGGACCGCGGCGTGATCCGCGCGTTCAACGGAGCGACGGGTGCCCCGGTCTGGACGCAGGGCACGCACCAGACGCACGGCCGCATCGGCATCGCGGCGGGTGACCTCGACAACGATGGCCGCGCCGAGATCGTGGGCGTCGGCCGGCCCGCGAGCGGGCTCGCGCGCCTCTTCGCGCTCGACGACGACGGCTCGCTCCTCTGGCAGGCGACGATCGCGGACGGGAGCGCGCAGCACCGCGTCAACCCGGCCAACGGCGCGCCGACGATCGCCGACCTCGACGGCGATGGCAGCCCCGAGGTGCTCTTCGGCGCTGTGGTCTACGACGCGATGGGTCGCCTGCTCTGGGAGCGCGACGGCGGCGCGCGCGAGGGGACGAACGACGGATACAGCGGCGGCATCGTGGCGGTCGCGGACCTCGACGGGGATGGCGTGCCCGAGGTGATCACGGGCCGACGCGCGTATCGGAGCGACGGCACGCCGTTTTGGGAGGCGTCGCGTCCAGGGGGCGCGGTGCCGGACGGCTACCCGGCCATCGGTCAGTTCGACGAGGACCCGCAGCCGGAGGTGGTGCTCGTGGCCAGCGGCTCGGTCTATCTGCTGGATGGGCTCACGGGCGAGGTGCAGTGGGGGCCGCACGTGCTGCCGAACACGCCGGGGCGCATCCGTGGTCGCGGGGGCCCGCCGACGATCGCGGACTTCGACGGCGACGGGCAGCGCGAGATCGGCGTCGCGGGCGCGAGCGCTTATGTGGTCTTCGACCCGTCGCGCGAGGAGCCCATCCTCTGGTGGCAGCCGACCGAGGACGTCTCGTCGCACGCGACGGGGTCGAGCGTCTTCGACTTCGACGGCGACGGCGTGGCCGAGGTGATCTACGCCGACGAGTGCTACGTGCGCGTCTATCGCGGCACCGACGGCGAGGTGCTGCTGCGCATCCCGAACAGCACCGCGACGATCCACGAGTACCCGCTCGTGGCGGACGTGGACGCGGATGGGCGGAGCGAGATCGTCGTCGTCGCGAACGATCGGACGGCGTCGCTGCGCACGCAATGCCGGAGCGCGGACGCGACGTGGGACGGCGCGCGGCGTGGCGTCTTCGTCTACGGGGACGCGCGCAACGAGTGGATGCGCACGCGCCGCGTGTGGAACCAGCACACCTACCACGTCACCAACGTGACGAACGTCGCCGGGCGCATCCCGATGTCGGAGGCGAACAACTGGGAGGACGAGCGGCTAAACAACTACCGGCAGAACGTGCAGGGCGAGGGCGTGTTCAACGCGCCGGACCTCGTGGTGCTCGCGCTGGAGGTCCTGCTCGACGGCTGCCCGACCTCGGCGACGCTGCGCGCCCGCGTGGGCAACGAGGGTAGCCTCGGCGTCGAGGCGGGGGTCTCCGTGACCTTCCGCGCCGGCACGCCCGCGGCGCCAGGCGCCGTGCTCGGGACGGCGACGACGACGGTGCCGCTGCTGCCCGGCGCGTCGACGGTGGTCACGCTCTCGGGGGTCGCGCTCGAAGGCGCGCCGCCCTACTCGTTCTTCGCGACGGTGGATGACGATGGCACCGGCGTCGGCGTGATCGTCGAGTGCAACACGGACAACAACCGCGCTGCCATTGGGGACATCAGCTGTGATCTGCTGATCTGAGCGCGCTCTTCCGGGGCTCTCGAGAGCATTTTGGGTGTGCCTCGGCGTGAGAGCACCCTGCGTGTTCACCCGGAGAGGCGCGTCGAGGCCACGGGACGCCGCGCCTCCTCACGGAGGGTCCCGTCATGCGCCGCGGCCCTATCGACAAGCGCGGCGGCGCGGGGCTCAGAGGCAGGGGCTGTCGGGAGGGAATGCGCACGTGCCCCACTCACAGTCGGGTCCGCAGATGCGCCTCGTGCAGTAGTCGCAGGGGGCCTCTTGGTTCGGAGCGCAGACCTCTCCGCCCGAGCAGAGGCCCCAGTTGCCCCACGCGCGCCACGTGCAATCGCTCGCGCAGCTCCGGGTGCGGCGCTGGACGCTTCCGACCCAGCAGCAGCGCCGCTCCTCGGTCTGGAGCTCGCCGGGTGTGCACGCGCCGCCGCCGCCGCCGCAGGCGCCGAAGTGGGTCCAATCGCCCCAGGCGCAGCGATCGGTGCACGTGCGCGTGCGCTCTTGGGTGCCGCCGCAGCCGCCGCAGCTCCGGACGTCGCGATCGACCTGGCCGGGGGTGCAGACGCCAGCGCCGCCACCGCAAGCGCCGAACTCGGTCCAGCGATCCCACTCGCAGGTGTCGAGGCAGGTGCGCGCGCGCTCGCGTTGGCCGCAGGTGCCGCAGGGCTCGGTGGTGCGCTCGCGGTCGCCCGGGGTGCAGACGCCCTCGCCCATGCACGCGCCGACCGTCCAGGAGCCGTCCTCGCAGAGCTGCGTCGCCGTGCCGCAGCGACCGCAGGTCGTCTCGCGCGGCGGGGATCCGGGCGCGCAGTCGCAGCCTTCGTCGCTCGTCGGGGTGCACTCACCCCAGACGCCGTGCAGGCAGCGCTCGACGCCCGGCCCGCACGGGCCCTCGCAGGGGCGCTCGGCGCGGGCGCCGATGTCGGGGTCTTTGTCGTCGCAGTCGACCTCGGCGTCGACGCCGTCGCCGTCCTCGTCGACGCCAGGGGAGAGCACGCAATCACCGGCGATGCACGTGGCGCCGAAGCCGCAGGGCGGATTGCAGGCGCCCACGTTCGCGTCGGCGCCGCGGCCCGCGTCGCGTCGGCGGTCGGGGGAGTCGTCTTCGAAGCCGGTGGCGCACGAGGCGAGGAGCGTGAGGACGAGCGGAGCGAGGAGCCATCGCGGAGCCATCCCGCAAGCCTTGCGCACGTCGCCCGCGGCGGTAGCTCGTTCTCGGGAGCGTCATGCGATGTAAGACCCGCGAAAGACGGGAGATTTCGCGCGGCGCGGCGTCGCGTGGTCGGGGCGGTGGACGGCTGGGGGCGCTTTGGGCCGGGCGCGGGGAACGTTTCCGGGGTTTCGGCGTACCTTCGCGACGTGGTCGCTTCCTCCGAGGCTCGGACGTGGGTCTGTCGTGGCGCGCTCGTCGTGTCGATCGCCGCGTTGCTCGCATGTGGCGGGGACGACGTCATCGACGTGGTCTCGCGCGATGCGGCGGTGGACGGGGAGCTCCTGGATGGGAGCGTAGCCGATGGGGACGGCGGCTCGTCGGTCGATGCGGACCTCGGTGCCGACCCGGGGGCGGACCTCGACGCGGACCTCGTCGTCGACGCGGGGGCGGACCTCGACGCGGACCTCGTCGTCGACGCGGGGGCGGACCTCGACGCGGCGATCGGCTCGTCGGACGGGGGCGGCCTCGATGATGGTGGCGCGGACGGCGGGAGCGCGGCCGATGGCGGGGCGGGCGGGGGCGACGGTGGCGCGGATGGTGGGTCCGACGGCGGTTTCGACGCGGGAGTCGACGCGGGAGTCGACGCGGGTTTCGACGCGGGAGTCGACGCGGGAGTCGACGCGGGTTTCGACGCGGGAGTCGTCGTCGGCGACTGCATCTCCGGCGCCTCCGGCACACACGCCGTGCGCTTCCGCTGGGGGGGCTCCGGCTCGGGCTCGACCGCGTACGTGATGTACGAGCGCAACCAGCTCCCCGACACCTCGCGCTGGCGCGTGCGCGCGCTCTCCTCGAACATCGGCTACACGCCGGTCTTCACCGACGTCTTCCTCGGCGAGGGGGGCCTGGACCTCGGCGGCACCGTCTTCATCGACGTCGAGCTCAGCACCCTCGGCCTCGGCGCGGTGCGAAACGCGACGATCGCGGTGTATGGCCGGAGCTTCCACACGACGTCGAGCGGCAGCTTCACGTGGCAGACCTTCTCGGGCACGGGCGCGAGCCCCTCCGGCTCGGTGGCCAACAGCGCGCCCTACCAGTGGTACCGCGCCAACGCGACGGCAGCCCTGCCTGGTGGGAACGGGAGCACGCTCCTCCGGCTGCGCGCCGGGCCGCCCTCGAGCCGCCTCGTGGTCAACCGCGTCGAGATCTGCTTCGACGCCGAGTAGCCAACGTGCGCGTAGCCAACGCGCGCTGAGCTTCAGATGAGCTCGAAGCACTCGATCGAGGTCTCGAGGCGAAAGTTCGAGCCGGTGGAGTGGCGCTCGGCGTGGAAGAGGTCGAGGCGGTAGTCGCTCCCCCTGACGAGCCCGAGGCGCGCGGCGACGTCGTCGAAGACGATGGTGCCTTCGACGGGCTCGTGGAGGCCGCCGAGGTCGAGGACGAGCTCGCCCTCGACGAAGATCCAGAGGTCGTCGTCGCCGCGGAAGGTGAGCACCTCGCCGCCGCGGTAGCGGAAGCGCGTGTGGAGCTCGGTCGTGAAGTGGAAGTTGTGGGTCACCTCGCGGCCAGCCTCCCAGTAGGTGCCGTCGCCGAAGCCGCGGCCGTCGATGGGGAAGAAGGCGTCGCTGTCGAAGATCCACCGGCCGTCGCCGGTCGGGCTGAGCGGGAGCTCGACCTCGAAGCGGAGGTTCACGCCGTCGACGTCGCGGTACCACTCGCGGAAACGATCGGGGCCCGCGGTCATGAGCGTGGGGCCGTCGGAGGCGTGGACGGGCTTGCGGTCGTCGTCGAGCCGCGCGGCGACGAGGCCCTCGCGGGCGACGCGAGAGTCGCCGACGCGGTACGCGCCGTTCTCGAAGTCTGGGTGGTCTTCGCGGAAGTCACGGACGGTGACGACGAGGCGGTCGCAGGCGGGTGCGGGGACGGAGAGGTCCGCGTCGCGAGCCGCGGCGTCGAAGGAGGGCGCCGGGCTGGCGTCGCGGAGGGGCGGGCGGGCGCCGGCGTCGTCGACGCGCGCGGGCGTCGCGGTGCCGCCACAGGCGAGCAGCGAGAGGAGGAGGCTGGTTCGAAGGAGCATGCTTCCCTCAGAGAGGGCGCTGGGTGTGCGATCGGGTCATCGCGTCGGTCTCGGGGGCGGCGCGCGGGGCTCGACTAGTGTCTCGAGGGGTGAGCAAGATGGGCTCGCGACGCGACGCTTCTTGGTGTCGTCGCGGGACGCGCGTCGGAGCGCGTCGAGGAAAGGCAGGGTCTACCCGTGAGCGACGAGCTGGTCTTCTACACGAACCCCATGTCCCGTGGTCGCATCGCACGTTGGATGCTCGAGGAGGTCGGGGTCCCGTACCGCACCGAGGTGGTCTCGTACGGCGCGGAGATGCGAACGCCCGAGTACCTCGCGAAGAACCCGATGGCGAAGGTTCCGACGCTCGCCCGCGGCGACGAGGTGATCACCGAGTGCGCGGCGATCTGCGCGTGGCTCGCGGACACCTACCCGGAGGCCGAGCTCGCGCCGAGCTCGGGCGCGCGGGCGAGCTACTACCGGTGGCTCTTCTTCGGCGCGGGCCCGGTCGAGTCGGCGGTGACGAACCGGTCGATGGGTTGGGAGGTGCCGCCCGACAAGCGCGGCCGCGTTGGCTACGGCGACTTCGGCTCCGTGATGGAGACGCTGGTGATCGCGGTGACGAGCGGGCCGTATCTCGCGGGAGAGCGCTTCAGCGCGGCGGACGTGTACCTCGGCTCGCAGATTGGCTGGGGGCTCCAATTCGGGACCATGGACCGGCGCCCCGAGCTCGAGGCGTATTGGGCGCGCATCTCGGACCGCGAGGCGTATCGGCGTGCGAAGGCGCTCGACGACGCGCTCGTGCCGAAGCGCTGAGCCGGGAAGCGCGGGCGCGCTGAGCCAGGAAGCGCGGGCGCGCTGAGCCGGGAAGCGCGGGCGCGCCTGCCGCGTTCTCCGGCGGTGCGACGGTTCGCTGCGCTCGCGTTCATCTCGGTCACCGTGGGGTCCGCGGCAGCGCTGCGCGCGCGTCCGGCCGCGCTGCCAGCGGATGCACGGATCGACCGGATCGTCGTCACGAAGAGTGAGCGCGTGCTCGTGGCCTACGACGGCGAGCGCGAGGTCGCGCGGCTTCGGGTGGCGATCGGGTTCGGGGGCGCGGGGCCCAAGCGCTGGGAGGGCGACGGGCGCACGCCAGAGGGCGTGTACCGGATCGATCGGCGACACGTCTCGCGTGACTACCACCGCTTCCTCCACGTGTCGTATCCGAACGAAGAGGACCGCCGCCGCTATCGCGCGCTCGTCGCTTCCGGGGAGGTCCCGCTCGACGAGCGGGGGCGACCCGTGGGGATCGGGGGCGCGATCGGGGTGCATGGGACCGGCGGTCGAGACTGGGTGCCGCGCGGGCTGCGGAGCACCCTCGGTTGCGTGATGGTCGATGATGAGGAGGCGCGGGCTCTCTACGACGCCGTCGTGTCGGACGCCTCAATCGAGATCCGACCCTGATCGCGTCGACCTCTCCGCGCGTCGCTCCACCGCAGAGGTCGCGATCGCCGACGACTCGCTCACGCTCATGTTCTCGGCCGAGCTCTTCGAAGGAGGGACGCTGAGCGTCGACGTCGCGACGAGGCGATGTGCGCTGCTCGAGGAGGCGCTCGCCGGTGCAGAGTGATCCCTCGTGGACCTGGCGGCCGCCACCCCTGATCTGGCGGATCCGCCAGGGACGCGGCCTGCGCCGCCCGATTCGCCACTGTTGGCGGCTCGTTTCTTCGAGAGAAACGCGGTCTCCGCCAGCCTTCGCCGCCGCTCGCGACGGGCACGCGCCGTGCACTCTCCAGCCGACCGTGGCTCATCCGAGGTTCGTTACGCGCGGCGCGATGGTCGGCATCACGCGCCGCGCCACGTTGCGCAAGGCGTTCCTCGCGCCGTGGCACGAGCTCGTCGGACAGACGTGGGCGTACCTCCTGGCGTACGCGCAGATGGAGACGGGCATCGAGCTGCATCACTCG
>JAHBWH010000212.1 GCA_019637115.1 Myxococcales bacterium
ATCCTCGCCATCGGACGCGCGGACGCCCGCCGCGTGGAGGGCGCCGAGCGAGGCACGCCGTGGGCAGACGTCGAAGCCGCCGCGGGCCGGGCGCCACGCTGGTCGGTGACCGGCCTCGCGCTGCTGGGCGTGGGCGCCGCGCTCGGCGTCGCGTCGCTCGTCTGGGGCCTCGGGTCGCGGCGGGATCGCCGCGCGCAGCTCTCGCTCAGCCCGGCGGGCGTCAGCCTGCAAGGGAGCTTCTGATGGATCGCGCGACCTGGATCGTAGGGTTGCTCGCGGCGCTCGGCGCGTGCGGGCTCGACCTCCCCGAGGGGCGCTTCCCCTGCGTCGACGAGAACGAGTGCCCCTCCGGCTGGTCGTGTCGGATCGACGGCTACTGCTACCGGACGGGCGACGACGGCGTCGACGCGAGTCCGTCGGTCGACGGCGGCGTCGTGGACGTGGCCCGCGACGCGGGCGCGAACGACGGGACCGTCGACGGACCGAGCGTCGACGGACCGAGCGACGACGTGGTGCACACGCGAGACGTCGCGCTCACGATCGCTCCCGCGGACTTCTCGTTCGGGATCGTCGCCGTCGGCGCCACGAGCGCGCTCGCCGAGCTCACCGTGCGCAACGAGGGTCGCGACACCTCGGGGCCCCTCGCGCTCGACGTCGACGCCGCCGACTTCGAGATCACGAGCCACGACTGCGACGCGCTCGCCGCCACCGAGAGCTGCCGCGTGCACGTGCGCTTCGCGCCGCGCGCCGAAGGCGAGCACAGCGGCACGCTCCGCGTACGCGCGGCGGCGGACTCCGCCGAGGCGGTCGCCACGCTCACGGGGGCGGGCGCCGACCCCGACGGCCTCTTCCTCGAGCCGGGCTTCCACGACTTCGGGACGATCGTGCTCGGGGCCGCCGTCGCGCCCGCGACGTTCACGCTGACGAACCATGGCCACGTCGCGAGCGGCGAGCTCCGCATCTCGCTCGACTCCGAAGGCGCGACGCCGCTCGCGCTCGCGCACGAGTGCGGCTCGCTCGCCCCCGGCGCGAGCTGCGCGCTGACGGTCCGCCCGCAGCCCTCCACCGCCGGTTCGATCGCCGCGACGCTGCACGTCTCCGCGACGCCCGGCGGGTCGCTCGACGCGCCGCTCGTCGGCGCCGCGGTCACGCCCGCCGCGATCGAGGTCACCGCCGCCAGCACCGCGGGCTTCGGCGAGGTGCTGCTCGGCTCGAGCGCCGAGCGCACCTTCCTCGTCACGAACGTCGGCGGTCAAGAGACGGGGGCGCTGCAGCTCGAGGTCGGCGGCGACTTCGCGGCGCTGACGGGCGCTCCCGGCGACTGCGTCGGCGGCACCACGCGGCTCTCGCACGGGGCGACGTGCAACGTGCGCGTGCGCTTCTCCCCGCGCGCCGCGGGCCCACGGTCGGCGACGCTGACCATCGACGCGAGCCCTGGCGGGCGCGCGAGCGCCGCGCTCGCCGGCACGGGCCTCACGCCCGGCGTCATCTCGCCGAGCACGACGAGCCACTCCTTCGGTGACGTCGAGGTCGGCCGGACGTCGGGGTCCTTCCGATGGACGATCACGAACACGGGCGACACGACCACGGGCGTACCCTCGCTCACGAGCTCGGCCCCCGAGGAGCTCGAGGTCACGAGCGGCTGCACCTCGGCCCTCGCGCCCGGCGCGTCATGCACCGTCGAGCTCACCTTCACGCCACGCCAAGGCGGCGCGCGCGCCGGCACCGTCAGCCTCAGCGCGTCGCCTGGTGGGCAGGTCGCGCTCTCGGTCGGCGCGAGCGGCGCGTGGCGGCTCGACGTCTCGCGCTCCGGCGACGGCACCGTGACGTCGTTGATGGGCCCGCTCATCCGCTGCGGCTCCGAGTGCGCGACCCTCGTCCCCCACGGCGCCCGCGTCACGCTGCGCGCCACGACGGAGAACGGCCGAGGCACCCACTTCCGCGCGTGGAGCGGCGAGTGCGAAGGCAGCTTCCGGGATTGCACGTTGACGATGACGAGCCACCGCCGCGTCGGCGCGAGCTTCGCCGCCACCACCGACAACCTCGTCTTCGTCTCCTCGCAGGCGTTCCCCGCGAACGTCGGCGGCGCGGCGGGCTTCGACGATCGCTGCAACGCGCTCGCGACGGCGGCCGGGATCAACGACGCAGCCGGCAACGCGTTCCGGGCGTGGGTCTCGTCCCCCCGCTCGACGCTCGCGAGCCGCTGGACGGCGGCGGGTGGCGTGCGGCGCCTGGACGGCGCGCTCGTCGCGGAGAGCCGTGAAGCGCTCCTTCGGCGGCGCGCCATCCTCAGCCCGATCCGGGTGACCGAGCTCGGGCAGGAGCTCTCCGGTGAGGTGCTCGTCTGGTCCTCGACGACCGACACCGGTGAAGCACGCGGAAACCCCGCGCTGGGGCATTGCAGCGACTGGACGAGCACGGGCGGCCCGGGGAACGTGGACCGAGGGAGCACCGCCGGCGGCCCCGGCATCTTCACGGTGGCGACCGCGGGCGGGTCTTGCGCCAGCACCCACCGGATCTTCTGCGTGCAGAGCACGATCGCGACGCCGGCTGCACGTCCCGTCGTGCCCCGCGGCGGCAAGATCGCCTTCTCGGCGCCCGGCTGGACGCCGAGCGGCGGGCTGCACGGCGCGGACGCCTTCTGCAACGCGAACAAGCCCGAGGGCTTCGCGTCGCGGTCCTTCCGCGCGCTCCTCGCGACGACCCGCACGACGGCGGCCTCTCGCCTCGACGCCACTGCGCGCTACTTCCGCCCCGACGGGACGTTCGTCGGGACCGGCGCCCAGCTCGCGAGCGGGGAGCTGGCGTCGGGGATCTGGCAGTCCGCGTCGGGCACCTACGACGGCGGCGAGCAGCGCGTTTTCACCGGCGCGACCTCACCGACCGCGCTCGGAACGGCCGAAACGACCTGCCGCGACTGGGCGCCGACGACGCGGACGGATACGGCGCGACGCGGGAGCCCGAACCGCCTCACCACCTGGTTCAGCGCCGACGTCGGATCGTGCGCCGAGTCCGATCGCGCGCGCACCCGGCTCTATTGCGTCGAAGAGTGACGCGAGTTGGCGTTTGCGCGCCGGCTGCTATGAGCCCGAGCGATGATCTCCGAGCTCTTCGACCCCACCCGCTGGAAGCCCGTGCCCGGCTTCGAGCACCTCACGGATCTCACGTACCACCGCGCCACCGACCAGGGCACGGTGCGGATCGCGTTCCACCGGCCCGAGGTGCGCAACGCCTTCCGGCCGCACACCGTCGACGAGCTCTACCGCTGCCTCGAGCACGCGCGCACGACGAGCGACGTTGGGGTGGTGCTGCTCACGGGCAATGGTCCCTCCCCGAAGGACGGCGGCTGGGCGTTCTGCTCGGGCGGCGATCAGCGCGTGCGCGGCAAGGACGGCTACAAATACGCCGAGGGCGAGTCGGCGGAGTCGATCGATCCCGCGCGCCTCGGTCGCCTGCACATCCTCGAGGTCCAGCGCCTGATCCGCTTCATGCCGAAGGTCGTGATCTGCGTGGTGCCCGGGTGGGCGGTCGGTGGCGGGCACAGCCTGCACGTCGTCTGCGATCTGACGCTCGCGTCGAAGGAGCACGCGAAGTTCATGCAGACCGACGCGGACGTCGCGAGCTTCGACGCCGGCTACGGGAGCGCCTACCTCGCGCGCATGGTCGGGCAGAAGCGCGCGCGCGAGATCTTCTTCTGCGGCTTCGAGTACTCGGCCGACGAGGCCTTCCAGATGGGCATGATCAACGCGTCCATCCCGCACGCCGAGCTCGAGGCGACCGCGCTCGAGTGGGCGGCGCGCATCAACGCCAAGAGCCCAACCGCGCAGCGGATGCTCAAATTCGCGTTCAACCTCGTCGACGACGGCCTCGTCGGGCAGCAGCTCTTCGCGGGCGAGGCCACGCGCCTCGCGTACGGGACGGACGAGGCGCGCGAGGGCCGCGACGCCTTCCTCGAGAAGCGGCCGCAGGACTACTCGAAGTTCCCCTGGCACTACTGAGACAAGCCCAGCGCTTTCGCGTACCGCCCGAGCGGACGGCGCGTGCTTCGACCCATGCCCGGGCGGGAGGCGCTGGCGACCGACCCCTCGGGCGAACTGAACCGCATCCGAGACTCGCCGGGGTGGTACCTTGCGCGCGATGGAGATGCTCCGACACGTCGCGCCCGACGGCACCCCGCTCGCCGTCTACCGCTGGGATCCCGAGGGCGCGCCGCGCGCGATCCTCCACATCGCGCACGGGATGGCCGAGCACGCGCGCCGGTACGGGCGGGTGGCGGAGGCGTTCACGAAGCAAGGCTTCGTGGTCTACGCGCACGACCACCGCGGCCACGGCGAGAGCGTGAAGCCGGGCGCCGCGCTCGGGCACATGGCCGAGGACGACGCCTGGGAGCGCGCGGTCGAGGACCTCCACCGGCTGCTCCGCGAAGAGCGCACGAGGCACCCCGACCTGCCCTGCCTCTTGCTCGCACACTCGATGGGCTCCTTCATGGCCCAGCAGCTCCTCTACGTGCACCCGAGCGACGTCGACGCCGTCGCGCTCAGCGGGACGAACGGCCCGCCCCCGGCGATCGCGACCGCGGGTCGTCTCCTCACACGGGTCGAGCGGCGCCGGCTCGGCAAGGGGCGCTCGAGCGCGATCCTCCAGAAGCTCTCCTTCGGCGACTTCAACAAGGGCTTCGAGGGTCGGACGGAGTTCGACTGGCTCTCTCGGGACCCCGCGGAGGTCGACCTCTACGTGGCCGACCCTCACTGCGGCTTCGCCCTCTCGACGCAGAGCTGGACCGACTTCCTCGACGCCCTCCCCCAGCTCACCAAGCCGCGCAACCTCGCGCGCGCCGCGAAGTCGACGCCCGTCTACGTCTTCGCCGGCAGCGACGACCCCGTCGGCGACCGCGGCAAGGGCCCCGAGGAGCTCGTCCGGCGCTATCGAGACGCGGGGCTGACGGACGTGACCTTGCGGCTCTACGCAGGCGCACGGCACGAGGTGCTCAACGAGATCAACCGGCAGGAGGTCATCGACGATCTCGTCGGCTGGAGCGTGGCGCGCCTCGGCCTGGCTTGAAGTGCCTTGACTCGATGGTGTGAACCGAGCAGGTGAGCCGCGCACGTGAGCCGTGCAGGTGAGCCGCGCACGTGAGCCGTGCAGGTGAGCCGCGCACGTGAGCCGTGCAGGTGAGCCGTGCAGGTGAGCCGTGCAGGTGAGCCGCGCAGGTGAGCCGTGCAGGTGAGCCTTGCAGGCGAGCCGCGCCCTGCGGCAAGGAGAATCACCTTCGCGACCAGGGCGGCAGCTGCTACGCCAGAGGGGATGCCGACGCGCCCCCTCCTCGCCCTGCTCCTCCTCGCCCCCCTCGCCGCGTGCGGTGACGACGACGCGCCCGTCGACTCGGGGATGGACGCGCCCGTCGAGGACGCCGGGGTCGACGCCGCGCCCCCGATGGACTGGCCCGCGATGCGGCCCGAGACATCGACCGTGCCGACCGACGGTGTCCGCCGCGACGTCGTGCTCGTGCCCGGCTTCGCGCCGCCGGCGAACCCCGAGACCGGCGAGGCCACGCCGGCCGACCTGAACTTCACGCAGGTGCTGCGCTACCGGCGCGACGTCACGCCGCCCGCACCCGCGCGCGCCATCATCGTCTGCATGCCCGGCTTCCTCGGCGGCGCGGGCAGCTTCGAGGGCCTCGCGCGCGCGCTCGTCCGGCTCGGCGTCGACGGCGACGCCGTCGAGGTCTGGGCCATCGACCGCCGCAGCAACCTGCTCGAGGACCTCGCCGGCATGGACGCCGCCGAGGTGCTCGGCGACCCCGAGATCGCCCAGCGTTACTACTTCGGCCGCGACACCGTCGGCGGAGAGGCCTTCGCGGGCTACGTGGCGCAGCGCGACGTCGGCTACATGAGCGAGTGGGGCCTCGAGACGCACGTCGAGGACCTGCGCGCCGTGATCTCGCGCGTGCCCGCCGGCGAGCGGCGCGCGCGCGTCTTCCTGCTCGGGCACAGCCTCGGCGCCTCCTTCACCGAGGCCTACGCCGCGTGGCGCTTCGACGACGACGGCGCGTCCGTCCGCGGCGTCGACGAGCTCGCGGGCCTCGTCCTCGTCGATGGCGCGCTCGGCGGCGAGCCGACGACCGAGGAGGAGTACCTCGAGGGGACGAGCGCGGGGCCCTTCCCCTCGCCCGGCCTCGGCGGGGTCCGCACCGGCATGAACCGCTACACCTCGCTGCCGCTCTTCGGCATCGACGTCTACGCGCGCGCCGAGGTCGCCTCGCTCCGCGCGCTCGTCGATCCCGAAGGCGTCGTCGCCGATCCGGGCCGCGACCGGCTGCTCGGCATCCTCTCGGGGCTGACGACGCGGCAGGTCCCCGCGCTGACGAACGCGGCAGGGCTGGCGTACGCCTTCGACGACGAGCTGCAGCCGCTCGGCTTCGTCCGCGCGAAGGTCGGCCGCCTGACGGGTGGCCCCATCGAGTCGTACGAGAGCGCGCTCGCGGGCGGCGCGACGCTGCAGCGCCCGACCGATCCGGACGGCACGTACGGCTGGCAGGACGCGCCCGAGGTCGGCGAGTTCACCTCCGTACGCGCGCTCGCGGAGAGCTTCGTGCACGGCCGGAGCAACTTCGCCGAGTGGTACTTCCCGACGAGGCTGCCGCTCGACCTCTCGGCCGTCGGCGGCGCGCGCGTGCCCGAGGACGGCTGGCAGGCCAGCTATGGCCTCCGCGCCTTCGACGGGGCGCTCGTCGACGCGCCGATCCTCGCCATCGCGAACGCGCTCGTCGGCGACGCGACCCGCTACGAGGCGATCCGCGACCGGGTCGCGTCGGCGATCGGCGAAGGGCGCCCACACGCCGGCACGACGCGCGACGATGCGCTCGCCTTCCAGATCGTGGACGCGGTCGAGATGGAGCACCTCGACCCCGTGCTCGCCGACGAGACCGTGGCGGGCAACCCCGTGCCCGCGGCGGTGATCGACTTCGTGCGCGCGCACGTCGCCGAGGGCACCGTCGCGCTCACCCTCCCCTGATCGGCGACGCCGCCGGTTTGCGATCGCGGCCCCGCGCTCCCACCATGCGGCCCCCGACCATGTCAGACGAGTCTCGCGAACGTCGCCCGAAGGGCGAGCTCACCGGCAAGCAGCGCCGGTTCTTGCGCGCCGCCGCGCACCACCTCGATCCGCTCGTCCGAGTCGGCCACGAGGGCGTCACGCCCGAGGTCGCAGACGCGGTCTTCGAGACGCTCGAGCGACACGAGCTCGTGAAGGTGAAGCTCCTCGAGACCTCGCCCATCGAGCGCGACGAGGCGGGCCCTCGGCTCGCCGAGGCGTGCGGGGCGCACCTCGTCGGCGGCGTCGGGCGCGTGATCATCCTCTACCGCCGCCACCGCTCCGCGCCCCAAGTCGCGCTCCCCGCTCGCTGAAGCGCGATCGCTGAAGCGCGACCGCTGGAGCGCGACCGCTGCCCTCGCGCTGGGGCCAGTCGCCGAAGCCGTCCGCCCGACGTCGAGCTCCGACACGCAAGCGTTCTCCTTATGGCGAGGGACGAGGGCAGCGCGCCCAGGAACGGCGCCCATGAACGGCGCCCAGGAACGGCGCCCATGAACGGCGCCCATGAACGGCGCCCATGAACGGCGTCCATGAACGGCGTCCATGAACGGCGCCCATGAACGGCGCCCATGAACGGCGTCCATGAACGGCGCCCATGAACGGCGCCCAAAAGCAGCCGCTCAGCCCGAGAGGTCGAGGGCGACGACCTTCGTCACGAGCTCGGCGAGGACCTTCCGCAGCGCCTCGAAGCCCGTCGGCTTGGGCTCGCAGGTCGCCTCGTCGACGTAGAGCGCGCGGTTCAGCTCGATCTGCAGGGCGTGCCAGCCCTCGCGCGGGCGGCCGTAGTGGCTCGTCGTGAACCCCCCGCGGTAGGGCTCGTCGTGCCGGACGCTGAGCCCCGCCGCGCGGAAGTGCGCGTCGACGAGGTCGATGAGCCGTGGATCCGCGGTGGTCCGCCCGCGCGTCCCCGGCACCACGTCGGCTCGGCGCAGGCCGCGGCCGTCGTGCGCCGAGCGCCCGGTGCTCGGCATCGAGTGGGCGGCCAGCACGATCCCGAAGCCGTGGCGGGCGCGCATCCGCGCGAGCTCCGCCCGGATGGCGTCGTGGTAGGGCCGGTGGAAACGCTCGAGGCGCGCTTGCAGCTGCGCGTAGCTGAGCGGCGCGCGCATCAGGGCCCGCCCGTCGGTCGTCATCCGCCAGACGACCCCACGCGGCTGCTGGCCCCGCGGCGCCGGGTGGTCGGGGACCGTCCGCGGGTCGACGTCGTCCGCGGCGCGGTTGAGGTCGACGACGTAGCGGCTGGCGTGCGCGACGAGCAGCGACGCCCCACGCGCGGGCGCGTCGACGCAGAGCCGGTCGACGTAGATGTCGGCGTCGCGCAAGACCCCATCCGCGGGCGCGTCGAGCTCGGACGCGACGACGTCGGGGATCGAGAGCCCGGCGTGCGGCACCTCGACGAGGACGGCGGAAGACCGCTCGGGCCGCGAGAGCGTGAAGTAGCCCTCTCCAAGGGCGGTCTCGGTGCGAGCCAGCACGAGGTCGTAACCTAGTGCCAAAACGCCGCGGTGGCACGACCCTCTCTCGAGCGACGGGGACGACCAAGCCGCAGCTGACCGCCAACGCCAGCGCGCGGCGTCTCCATTCGCCCGCGCGCACAGATCGTCGCCGGCATCGATCACTTCGTGCTCGGCGCGCTCCCGCCGAACGCCACGGCGCTCACGAGCCCGACCGTCGGCTTCCGCGGGCGACCTCGGGCTCGACGCGAACCTCTCTCAAGCGACGGGGACGACCAAGCCGCAGCTGATCGCCAGCGTCAGCGCGCGGTAGGCGACCTCGGGCTCGATCCCGAGCGCCCGCGTGTGCGCGAAGAGCGCGCCGGGCGTCGTCGGGCGTCGGCCGAGCGCGTCGAGCACGACGAGCCACGACGAGGGGAGGTCGAAGGCCGAGGTGGGGACGAGCGGCTCGGGGCAGCGCTCGACGAGCCGCTCCCAGAGCGGAGCGAGCGTCGCCTCGAGCTCGGTGAGGTGCGCCGCGGCGACCGCCTCGCGGAGCAGGACGAAGGCGGAGTCGCCGAGCGGGAAGGTCTCCTCGTGGCTGCGCGCGTCCGGCACGAAGGCCCAGCGCCCGCGGCGCCAGCGGAAGGCCTCGAGGAAGCGGTCACGGACCTGCGCGGTGATGGCCTTGAAGAGCTCCATCGGCCGCATCACCCCGAGCCCGACGAGCGCGTCGCCGAGGCGGCCGCCGTAGCGGGGCAAGAGGGCGAGCGCCATCTCGACCTCCATCCGGTAGCAGTAGCCGTGCTCGACGAGCCACTCGCCGAAGAGCTCGCGGGTGTCGGTCGACCCGATGAACTCCGGGCGCCCCTCGACGAAGTAGATCTTCTTGCGCCGCTCGCCATCCCAGAGGTGGAGCACGCCGGTGCGGCGGTCGCGCACGAGCCCGAACGCGATCGGCAGCAACGTACCCGCGTCGAGCGAGCCGCTCGCCTCCGCGCGTGCGAGCTCTTCGAGCCGCCACTGGAGCGCTGGGGAGGTGACGAAGCGGGTCAGCTCGGGGAAGTCCTGCGCGGGGACGAAGGGCGCCCCCTCCTTGCCGATGAGCGTCCCCCCGTGCACGCGGCCGCTCGTGACGAGCTGCACGAGCTTCGGGAAGCTCATGGGACCCTGCTCGCGCCCGTCGGCGAAGCGCACGCGGTAGATCTGCGGCGAGGTGACGCCGACGTCGCGGACGAGCTGCTCGGCCGCCGGGCTGAGCAGGCTCGTGTTCACCAGCGCGGTCTTCGGGCCGTCGTCGTCGAGCCCGTAGCGCGGCTCGACGAGGTCGAGCGCCTGGAGGATCCGCGCGAGCCGCTCGGGGCCGTGGCTCATCCCGCGGCGACGTCGGATCTCGTCGCAGCCCTCGGCGAGCTCGGCCGCGGAGGGACGGTCGGCGGGGTTGCGGACGAGGCATCCGTCGAGGAGGCGGCGGACGTCCTTGGGGATCTTCGAGCGGTGGCGCGCGAGCACGCTCAGGTCGACGTCGCGGATGCGCACCAGCACGTCGAGCTCGCGGCCGGTGCCGAAGAGCGGCTCGCCGATGAGCAGCTCGGCGAGCACGGTCGCGAGCGTGAAGACGTCGCTGCGTCCGTCGACGGACTTCCCCATGACCTGCTCGGGCGACATGTAGCCGAGCTTGCCGCGCACGTGCCCATCCTCGGTCCGAGGGGTCTGGCGCGTGATCTTCGCGATGCCGAAGTCCGCGAGCTTCACGTGGCCGCTCGCCGTCAGCAGGATGTTCGCGGGGCTCACGTCGCGGTGGACGAAGCCGAGCAGGTTGCCCTGATCGTCGGCGAGGCGGTGGGCGTACGCGAGGGCCCGGGCCGTCTGCGCGGCGACGTAGAGCGCCGAGTCGAGCGGCAGGGTCTGACGGAGCGCCGAGAGCGTCCGCAGCAGCTTGTTGGCGTTCGTCCCCTCGACGAGCTCCATCGCGAGGAAGAGCTCGCCGCCGTGCTCGCCGAAGTCGAAGACTTGAACGACGTTCGGGTGATGGAGGCTCGCCGCGAGCTTCGCCTCGTCGATGAACATCGAGACGAAGTCGGGGTCACCCGCGAACTGCGGGAGGATGCGCTTGAGCGCGACCTTCTTGCTGAAGCCATGCGGCCCCTTGCGGTGCGCGACGTAGACCTCGGCCATGCCCCCGATGGCGAGGCGGCGTTCGATGACGTAGGGGCCGATCGGCGCGTACAAGAGCCGCTTGCTCCTCCCCCGAGCGAGACGTGCCCGGGAAGCCCCTACAATGATAGCGGACTACTCTCGTGATCCGGAAGTCCGTCGCATCTCGCCCTCGCCAGTCGTCCTCATCCGTGGACGAGATCGCTTCGGAATTCGGCGAAGTGGGGGCGAGAAAACGTGATCTCGCCCCCTGCCGTGCCATACCTCGGGGCCGTGCATCGCTCCGACCCCGACGCCTTCGAGATCTTCTCGCCCACCGAAGTGGCCACGCCGCTCCGGCCGCCGCGACGCTCGGGCCCGCCGGACCTCCCGGCGCCGGCCGCGACGGTCATCGCCGCGCTCGCACCGTTGGTCACCGAGGCCCGGCTCGCGCGCATTCGCGCGGTGGTCGCGGCGCGGACCTTCTCGGTGACGGCGGTCCTCGAGGACGTCGCCGACCCCCACAACGGCTCGGCGATCCTCCGCAGCGCGGACGCCTTCGGGCTGCAATCCGTCCACGTGATCCCGGGCCCGAACGGCTTTCACGCAGCGCGCAGCGTCGCCAAGGGGACCCATCGGTGGCTCGACCTCTACCGCCACGAGAGCGCCGAGGGCTGCGTCGGGCACCTGCACGAGCAAGGCTTCACGGTGCTCGTCGCCTCGATGGAGGGCGAGACGCCGCCCGAGGCCCTCGGCGCGATCCCGAAGGTGGCGATCGTCTTCGGCAACGAGCACCGCGGCCCGACGCCGCCGATGCGCGACCGCGCGGACGGGACGTACGCCGTCCCGATGCGCGGCTTCGTCGAGAGCCTGAACGTGAGCGTCGCGGCCGGCATCACGCTCTTCTCTGCGACGCGCGCGCGGGACGGCGAGCTCGACGAGACCGCGCGCGAGACCCTCGAGGCTCGCTACCTCCTGACCTGCGTCCGCGACGCCGCCCGCGTGGTGCGCGACTACGAAGGATCCAATCCCTGAGCGGCGACCCGCGGGCAGCGATCCTCAGTACAGCGAACCGGAAGTTCGCGACCAGGTGCAAAGAGGCGCCCGTCCAGCAAGGCCCGACGAGAGAGCGGGCTGTTGACCCGTGACCGAGGAGCAACGCAGCTGGACGGGATGGATCTGCCGCACCTGGTCACGAACTTCCGGGGAGCTGTACTCAGTGTTGGTCGCGGCCTGCCATGAGCGCGAAGCCGACGCTCAGCTCGACCGCCCAGCGCGGCTGTCCGACGAGACCGAGCTCGCCAGAGAGCGACGCGAAGAACCAGCGCCGCACGTGCAGGCGAATGCCGCCGCGCATGCGGAAGCCGAAGTCGCGCGACGCGACCTCGTGCGTGAGCGCGCCCTGCGTGATGGTCGCGGTCGCGAAGTCGAGGCCGCCGAGGATGTCGAAGAAAGGTGCGACAGGACCGAAGGGATACTCGGCGCCGATGCCGAAGTGGAAACCGAAGAGCTTGAGCTCGGGCACCTCCACCCGCGCGTCACCGACGGTGCGCCGCGTGTCGCGCGTCGCGTACGACGAGAAAGGGAAGTCGACGCCCGCGGTGAGGCGGACGTGCGCGATCACGAGGCGCAGGTCGTAGCGGAGCCCATAGGCCTCGACGCGCCGAAAGGGCGCGCCGGTGAAGAGCCCGGGATCGAGCGCCGACTCGCCGCTCCAGCGCGAACGTCCAAAGCGATGCTGGCCCGCGAGGAACCCCATCGAGAACTCGAAGTGGTCCCACCCCGCGATGGTGCGATCTCCGTCGAGCGGCTCGGGGAGATCGTCGGCGCGGGCGGGCGGCGCCTGCGTGTAGGCGTAGCTCTCGTAGACGCGCGCGGACTCGACACCCGCGGGCTCGTCGCGCGCGACGTCCTCCGGGACCTGCTCGGGCTCGGGCTCGCCGTCGATCGCGACGGCGGCGTGCGCGCGGGGGCTCGACGACGTCGGGAGCGTGCGCGGGTTGTAGGGTTGCGCGTCCGCCTTCGACGCGAGCGCGAGCGCGACGAGCGCGCCAGCGATCACGAGCGCACGGAGCATCGAGGCGCGAAAGGTGGACCGGGGAAGGAAGGCGTCATCGAAGCGAGTCATGTGTCTCCTCCTCGAGCGCGCGGGGCGCGCTCGAGGAGGGTAGAGAGCAGGGCTCGCGCCAACGGCAGGTGCGAAGCGGTCGCGCCAGCGGCCCGAGCGATCTCCGACACTTGCGCGCGAGGTGCGAAGCCGCCGACGCGGCGCGAAGCGGCGGCGACAGGCATTGACGTCGGAGTGTGAGCGTCGCGCCCAGGGCTCGTGCTGCGCGGCGCAGGGTCACGTGCGGCCATTCCGCATGGTCGTGTCGTCGTTGGGGTCCCGGCGCGTGCGCACCGTACCCGCGGGTGAAGCGTTCGCGCCGCGTGTCGTCGTTGGGGTCCCGGCGCGTGCGCACCCGCGGTCGAGGCGCTCGTGTTGCTTCGTGTCGTCTGGGTTGGTGGGCGGTCGCACCTTCCGGGGCCGGGGCCGGGACCGGGACCGGGACCGCGGCCGCGGTGGGGTCCCCACGCTGTCGAACCCGCAGCTGAAGCGTTCGCGCTGCGTGTCGTCGTTGGGGTCCGGCGCGTGCGCACCCGTGGTCGAGGCGCTCGCGTTGCTTCGCGTCGTCTGGGTTGGTGGTCCGTCGCACCTTCCGGGGCCGGGGCCGGGACCGGGACCGCGCTCGG
>JAHBWH010000213.1 GCA_019637115.1 Myxococcales bacterium
GGTCGACCTGCCGGAGAACGCCGCCGACCTCTATCCCGGGATGCTCGTCAAGGTCGGCTTCATCGTCGGCGAGGCACGGCGCCTGTCGATTCCGGCCGGCGCGCTGGTCGAGCGCGGCGAGGTCACCGCGGTTTACGTACTCGGCGAGGGCGACCGGCCGAGCCTGCGGCAGATCCGCATCGGCCGCCGTGCCGACGGGCGCGTCGAGATCCTCGCCGGTCTCGTCGACGGCGAGCGCATCGCTGCCGACCCGCTCGCGGCGGCGCTCGCGCTGCGCGCCGCGCGGCGCGGGCGGCGCGCGCTGGTGCTCACCATCGACCCGGCCAAGCGGCTCGCGGACGCGCTCGGGCTCGATGGGCTCGACGACCACGTCCAGCGCGTCGAGGGCGTCGGGCCTGGCTCGCTCGACGCCGCGATGTTGGACACCAAGGCGAGCTACGACGCGCTGATCTCGCGCGTCGCCACGGGCGAAGCGCGCGAGCGAATCCTCGGCAATCGCGTCTACGCCGCCTTCTCTCGCACGCTCGCGCGCAGCCACGCCTACGTCGCCGCGGAGCGGCTCTACGACGTGCTCCACGGCGACCACTACGATCTCGTCGTCCTCGACACCCCGCCCACCCGCAGCGCGCTCGAGATCCTCGACGCGCCCTCGCGCCTCGTGCGTTTCCTCGACCAGGACGTCCTGCGCTACTTCCTCGAAGATCGCGGGGGCATCGCGGGAGGCTTCGCGAGCCTCGCCCGCCTGGGCGGCGCGGCGGCGCTGAAGCTGCTCGGACGCCTCGCGGGAGAGTCGCTCGTCCGCGAGCTCCTCGCGTTCTTCGAGGCGCTCTCGCACCTACGCGAGGGGTTCCAGACCCGGGCCGAGCTCACGAGCGCGGCGCTGCGCGACCCCCGCACGGCCTACGTGCTGGTCACCTCCCCGACGCCGATGAGCCTCGACGACGCCGCCCACCTCGCGGGCCAGCTCGCCGAGCGCCACCTCCCCCCCGCGCTAGTGCTCTACAACCGCGCGTTCGTCGACGCCCCCGCGTCGACGGGAGCGAGCTGCGTCCCGCTGCCCGAGCTGCGCGCCGAGATCGGCGACGCGCGCGAGGACGCCCTCGCCCTCGCCCGCGCGTTCAGCGAGGCACACGCGCCGGCCGCGAGAGCGCTCGCCATCGCCGAGCGCGAAGGCGACCTCCACACGGTCGCGGACCTCGACGAGCTCCTCACGGTCGTGACGCCGGTCGAGTGATTCGATCTCGAAGCCAATCGGTCGCCGCTCGCGGTCGCCGCTCGGCCACCGCTCTCGACGAGCGCTCGCGACGGTCGCGCCCCACGTGACCGATCACGGACGAGCCGCGCGCCATGTCGTGCTACGACGTCTGCTCGCATGGAGGGAGGACGACGATGACATCCGAGGACGCGACGAAGTGGGAGACGGGGACCTGCGCGCTGGCGACCGGCGTACGTGTCCCCTACGTGGAGCGAGGTCCGGCAGACGGCGTGCCCGTGCTCTTCCTGCACGGGGCGACCGACTCCTGGCGGTCGTTCACCCCACTCTTCCCGCATCTCCCACCGTCGTGGCGAGCGCTCGCGTACACCCAGCGCGGCCACGGCGACGCCGACAAACCCTCCGACGGCTATCGCGTCGACGAGTTGGCCGCCGACGCGGCCGCCTTCCTCGACGCGATGGAGATCGATCGCTGCGTCGTGGTAGGGCACTCCATGGGGACCGCGGTCGCGCTGCAGCTCGCCCTCGCGCACCCGGAGCGCACGCTCTCCCTCGGGCTGATCGGCGCGTTCGCCTCGCTGCACGACAACGCGGGCGTGCGAGAGCTCTGGGAGGGTGTCGTCTCGACGCTCGAGGACCCCATCGACGAAGGGTTCGTGCGGGAGTTTCAGCAGAGCACCATCGGACGCCCCGTCCCCGCGGCGTTCTTCGAGCAAATCGTCACGGAGTCGTGCAAGGTGCCCGCGTTCGTCTGGCGCGCGCTCTTCGCCGGCCTCGTCGAACGCGATCTCTCGACCGACCTGGGTCGGGTCGCGGCGCCGATCCTGCTCCTGTGGGGCGAGGACGACGCCTTCTGCTCGCGCGCCGAGCAAGATCGGCTCCGCTCGCTGCTTCCGCACGCGAAGCTCGAGTCCTTCGCGGGCGTCGGCCACGCAGTCCACTGGGAGGTCCCCGAAGACGTCGGACGCTCACTCCGAGGGCTCGCCCGGTGAGGCCGGCGAACGGTCCCAAGGGAGGGTGAAGGGACTCGGCGCAGCCAGCGTCAAGCTTCCGGCGCGGCGGCGCGCACGACGACGCAGGTGATGTTGTCCTGCGAGCCCGCCTCGTACGCGCGGCGGGCGAGCTCGTCGGCGGCGGCCTCTGGGTCGGCGAACGAGAGCAGCACGTCGGCGATCTGGCCGTCGTCGAGCGCGTCGGTCAGTCCGTCGCTGCACAACAAGAAGACGTCGCCCGGCTTCGTCTCGTGGAGCGCGATGTCGGGGTCCGCGTTGCCGATCGGCGAGATGCATCGCGTCACGACGCCGTCGATGTCGAAGGGCAGGTGGTCGAGCACGCTCAGCGCGCCCGCCGACTCGAGCTCGGCCGCGAACGAGTGGTCGCGGGTCAGACGCGCGATGAGCCCTTTGCGGAGCCGGTACACGCGCGAGTCGCCGACGTGCGCGACGAGCGCGACGCCCTTCTTCAGCCAGAGCGCGGCGAGCGTCGTGCCCATCTCGCGCAACTCGCCGGTCGCGGCCGCGAGCACCTCGCGGCGCGCGACGGAGATCGCGCGGCTCATCCGCTCTTGGTCGAGGCGCTGCGGATCACGGAGGTCGATCCCCGGTTGGGTGAAGGCGTCGGGGTCGGCGAAGTAGCGGGTGACCGCGTCGGCGACGAGGCGGCTCGCGATCTCGCCGCCCTCGTGTCCGCCCATGCCGTCGGCGACCAGAAAGAGGCCCAGGTCCTCACGCACACGGAACGCGTCCTCGTTGTTCGCGCGCCGCCCCACCAAGCTCGTGCCGAAGGCCGACATGCAGCAACTCGTTTGCGAGTGTCGTGCCAGGGATCCTCCGGACGAGAATTCGAGGAAATCGCCCTCGCGCGACGCCGGCAGCGCGACGGGTGGTGGAGACTGTCACACCTGCTGGCTCCTTCAGTGACCACCTCGGACCCCAGCGGCGCGCACAGAGAACTCGGTTCACCCCCACGAGGACCGGGCGTGCTTCAACGCTCCGCGAACCCTGCTACGGTCGCCGCGTGACCGAACGCCGTCCTCGCTGGCAGCGACGCATCAACCGACTCCGCCTCGGGGCGCGCAACGCGCTCGAGATCGCGCGCTTCGGGCGCCTCACGGAGCCCTACCACGCGCCCTTCCACGTCGCGCACCAAGAGCGCGTCTTCAAGCTCCGCCGCTACGACGGTCAGAGCCCGGTCGACGCGCTCCGCACCCCGATCCTGCTCGTCCCGCCGCTGATGGTGACGAGCGAGGTCTACGACATCGCGCCCGACATCAGCGCGGTGTCGCTCCTGCTCCGCCGCGGCGTCGACGTGTGGCTCGTCGACTTCGGCTCGCCCGAGACGGAAGAGGGCGGCATGGAGCGCACGCTCGACGACCACATCCGCGCGGTCAGCCGCGCCGTGGATCTGGTCGCCGACGCCACGGGCGAGGACGTCTGCCTCGCGGGCTACTCGCAGGGCGGCATGTTCTGCTATCAGGCCGCGGCCTACCGGCGCTCGGCGCGGATCTCGTCGCTGATCACCTTCGGCAGCCCGGTCGACATCCACCGCAACCTGCCCGCGGTGGGCGAGGGCGCAGCCGAACAGCTGATCCGCATGGCGCAGCTCGCGGTGCGGGCCCCGCTCGAGAAGATGGACGGGCTCCCCGGCGCGCTCACGAGCACCGGGTTCAAGGTGCTCAGCCTCCGCAAGGAGGTCGGTCAGATCGTCGACTTCGTCACGAAGCTGCACGATCGGCAGGCGCTCGAGAAGCGCGAGAGCCGACGTCGCTTCCTCGGGGGCGAGGGCTTCGTCGCGTGGCCCGGGCCCGCGCTCCGGAAGTTCATCGACGAGTTCATCGTCCACAACCGGATGATCAGCGGCGGCTTCGTCGTCGACGGCCGCACCGTCACGCTCGCCGACATCGGCTGCCCCGTCCTCTACTTCGTCGGCCTCAAGGACGACATCGCGCGCCCACCCTCCGTTCAGGCCATCGAGCGCGCGATCCCCGACGGGGAGCTCCACGGCGTCGGCGTGCGCGCCGGCCACTTCGGCCTCGTCGTGGGCGGAAAGGCCCTGAGCGAGACCTGGCCCACCGTCATCGACTGGATGCGCTGGCGCGAGGGCGTCGGCGCCATGCCCACGCGCCTGCGCGCCGAGGGCCCCGCGCCCACCCTCGAGGACCCCGAGGTGAGCGACTTCGACGAGCTCGACCTCGACCTCCGGCTCTTCATCGACGCGATCGGCGACACGCTCGGCGCGCTCTGGAACCGCGTCGGGCAGCTCACCGACGACGCCGGCGACGTCGTGCGCAGCCTGCGCCACCAGCTCCCGCGCGTGAGCCAGCTCGAGCGCCTCTCGCCCGACACGCGCATCAGCTTCGGCGGGGTGCTCGCCGAGAAAGCCGCCGAGCACCCCGAGCGCACCTTCTTCCTCTGGCGGGGCCGCGCCTTCACGTACGCAGACGCGGATCGGCGGGTCGACGCCGTCGTCCGCGGCCTGAGCTCGGTCGGGGTGCGGCGCGGCGACCACGTCGGCGTGCTCATGAGCTCCCGACCGAGCTTCCTCTCCATGGTCGCCGCGCTCAGCCGCATCGGCGCGGTCGCCGTGCTCCTGCCGCCCCGCGCGAGCGACGACGTGCTGCGCGAGGCGATGACGCTCGCGGACGTCGCGCACCTCGCCACCGATCCCGAGCACGCCGCGCGCGCTCGTCGCCTGACGAAGGGCTCCGTCTGGGTGCTCGGCGGAGGCGGCGCCGATCGCGCCATCGACGCGGCCGGCGTGGTCGACCTCGAGGCGATCGACCCCGACCGGGTCGACCTCCACTCGAGCTACGAGCCGAGTCCCGGCCGCGCGCGCGACCTGGCGATGATCCTCTTCGGCACCGACAAGGGGGCCGCCGAGGGCGACGCGCCGCGCGGCGCGCGGCTTCGCCCCGTGCGCATCACGAACGGCCGCTGGGCGGTCTCCGCGCTCGGCGTGGCGGCCGCGTGCACGCTCACGCCCGACGACACCGTCTACGGCGCCCTGCCCTTCCACCACCCGGCGGGCATCCTCGTCACGGTGGGCGGCACGCTCGTCGGCGGCGCGCGCTTCGCGCTGGCGGACGCGATCGAGGGCGGCGGCTTCCCGAAGGGCCTCGGCGACGACCCGAGCCCCTTCTGGGCCGAGGTCCGGCGCTACGGCGCGACGGTCGTCTTCTACGCGGGCGAGATGTGCCGCACGCTCGTGCACGCGCCCTTCCGCCCAGCGGACAAGACCAACCCCGTGCGGCTCTTCGCGGGGAGCGGCATGCGCCCGGGGGTCTGGCGGGAGCTCGTCGAGCGCTTCGACGTGGGCGTGCTCGAGTTTTACGCGAGCTCGGAGGTCAGCGCGGTGCTCGCGAACGCGGCGGGCGAGAAGATCGGCGCGCTCGGCCGGCCGCTCCCCGGCAGCGTCGACATGGCGCTCGCGCGCTTCGACTTCGAGACCCAGACCTTCGCGCGCGACGAGCGCGGGCGCGTGCGGCGCTGCGCGTCGAACGAGCCTGGCGTGCTCCTCGCGCGCCTCGACGACGCGCACCCGGCCTATTGCGAGACCGACGACCCGCGCGTGCTCACGGGCGTCTTCGGCAAGGACGACCGCTGGTGGGTGACGGGCGACGTGCTCGAGCGCGACGACGACGGCGACCACTGGTTCCGCGGGCGAGCGCGCGACGTGCTCTGCGCGGGCGGCCACCTCGTCTTCCCGCGCCGCGCCGAGGACGCCCTCGACGAGAGCCCCTCGGTCGCGCTCGCGGTCGTCTTCACGTTGGGCGCGGGCAAGGACCGGCGCCTCGTCGCCTGCCTCGTCCCGCGCGAGGGCGCGCGCGTCACGACGGACGAGGTGGAGCGCGCGCTCGCGAAGCTCCCTCCCCTCGAACGACCCGAGGCCATCGCGGTCACGACGCTCGAGCACGTCCCGATGAACGAGGGCTTCCGACCGCTCACCCGCGAGCTCGCCCGCCGCTGGGGCGGCGCGCTCGAGCCGACCTTCGTGCGAGAGGGCGACGGCTACCGCGCCCGCTGACCGCCGCGACGCGATCGCGACGCGCCGTGCGTCGAGGCGCCGTCGCGACCGCCCGCGCCCGAGTCGCGGGTCGGTCCGGCGTCGGCCGAGCAAGAGCACCCCACGACCAAGACCGTCAGCGGAAGCCAGCGCATGGAGACATTCTGCCCGCGGAGATGGACGTTCGCCAAGGCTCGGAGAGCGCGAGCACGTCGCTCGATCTCCGAGCGGCTTCCCGCGTATCCTCGCGGGATGGGGTTGGAGCTGATCATCGACGAGGACGTCGTCTTGCCGGTCGGGCCGGACGACGCCTGGGACTTCTTCCTGAGCCCGCGCGGCTACGAGACCTTCACGGGCTACGGTCCCATCCCGGGCATCGACCGGCTCGAGTGGCAGCGCGGGTCGAACCTCGAGCCGGGCTCGATGGCGCTCGTCCACAGCAAGGACGGGTCGACACACCACGAGCACGTCGTGCGGGTCGAGCGGCCGGCGCACTACGAGATCCGCATCGACAACTTCTCGTCGGCGTTCCGCCTGCTCGTCTCGGGCGGCATCGAAATCGCGAAGTTCAGCCCGGTGAGCGGCGGCACCCGCCTCGACCGCCGCTTCGTCTTCACCCTGAAGAGCGCGCTCGGCTGGCCGCCCGGCCTCGTCGTGCGCGGGCTCTTTCGGCGCGCAGTGCAGCGCAACCACGCCAACATGGTCGCCGCCCTTCGAGGTTGAGCGAACACGCCACCCGCGCCGAGTGTCCCCAACCCGCGCCTTGGCCGCGGATCTCGCTCGCGGACCTCCTCGGAGAGGCTTTGGCCTGTCCAAAGCCTGCGCGGCAAACGACCTCCACGCCGATCATCCGCGGCAACCCGGAACGAACCTCGGGTCGAGGTACTAGCTAGGGACGCTCGGCCGGTCGACGCCCGCCTTGCCGGTGCGGGGGAGACGCACGCGCCTCTGCGCCGAGGTGAGCGACGCTCGCCCTGGCGTCTTCCAGACACGCGTGCCGATCTCGAATTCGCGCTCTACTCTTGCTCGCTCCCCCCTGTGACCGCTGTTTGGCCTCGTAGCTTGATTCGCCGCCGTGAGCGTCCGTTTTGGCCGTGGAGCGCACCTTGGCTCGCCGCCTCGCTCGCCGCGCTGTGCGTGCTCGTCGACGCCGTGGCCGCGCAGGACGTGACGCCCCCGCGCCTCCTCGCCCCCGTGGAGCTCACGCTCCCGGATGGGCTCGAGCCGCTCCCCGAGGGCGCGGGCGTCATCCTCTTGCTCACGATCCGAGAGGACGGCGACGTGGAGGACGTGGTGGTCGACGTCGGCGTGCGAGACGACGTCGACGCGCTCGCGCTCGAGGCCGGGCAGCGGCTGCGCTTCGAGCCCGCCCGACGCGACGGAGAGCCCATCGCGGTGCGGGTGCGCTTCCGGCTCGAGCTCGCGCCGCCCCGACCCCCCGCGTCCGACGGCTCCGCATCGGACTCCGCGCCCGACGACTCCGCGCCGAGCGACGCCGCGCCGAGCGACGCCGCGTCCGACGAGTCCGAGGTCGCACCGAACGATGCGTCGGCGCCCGCGTCCGACCAGCTCGACGACGAGCTCGACGAGCAGCCCGTCGTCGCCTTCGGCGCGCAGGCGCAGATCGAGCGCCCCGAGGCGGGCGCGTCCACGCGGCTCACGCTCCGCGGCGACGAGCTCACGACCGTGCCCGGCACCTTCGGCGAGCCCCTCCGGGTCGTGGCGACGCTCCCGGGCGTCACCCGCTCGCCCTTCAACCTCGGCTTCTTCCTCGTCCGCGGCGCGTCGTTCGAGAACACCGGCTTCTTCGTCGACGGCTTCCCGGTCCCGCTCCTCTATCACCTCGGCGCAGGCCCCGCGGTCCTCAACTCTCGCCTCGTCGAGCGCCTCGACTTCTACCCCGGCGGTTACCCCGCGCGCTTCGGGCGCTTCAGCGCCGGCGTGATCTCCCTCGAGACTCGCGCGCCCGCCATCGAGTCCGCCCACCTCGAGCTCGAGGTCGACCTGCTGAAGGCGAGCGCGCTCGGGGTCGTCCCCTTCGACGGCGGCCGCGGTCACATCACGGCGTCCTATCGACGCAGCTACTACGAGCTCATCCTCCCGCTGCTCGTCGATGGCGTCGAGCTCTCGTACTCGGACTGGCAGCTCCGCCTCGACTGGTCGCCGACCTCGCGCGCGACCGCCTCGCTCTTCTACTTCGGCTCCACCGACCGCCTCGACACGAGCGGCGCCCTCGGCGCCGGGATGGCGGACGAGGGCACCCGCTCCTCGCTCGCCTACGGATTTCATCGGGTCATCGGGAAGGTGCGCTACCAGCTCCCGCGCTCGATGGTCCTCACGTGGTCGGCGACGGCGGGCGTCGATCGCGCGCGAGTTCGTGACGCGACGCCGACGGGCGAGGACGGCCTCGATCTGCACACGACCTATCTCGGGCAGCGGATGGAGCTCTACATCCCGGTCGGCCGCATCTCGCGCACGACCATCGGCGCGGACGTGCTCGCGTCGATCTACTCCGCTCGCGCGTCGCTTCAGATCCCGACCGGGCTCGGACAGCCCGAGCGCCCTGGGCGCGAGCCGAGCGCAGACACCCCGACGCTCGAGCCGGTGCTCGCAGGCGCCGCCCCCTACGTCGAGCAGACCCTCGAGCTCGGGCCGCTGGAGCTCACCGGCGCCCTGCGCTTCGACTACCTGCGCTACGCGAACGTCTCGCGCTTCTTCGTCGACCCGCGCTCCGTCGTCCGCGCGCGCCTTCACCCCGCCGTGACCCTGAAGGCCGCGACGGGCCTCTTCATGCAGCCACCGCAGCCCTTTCAGATCGCGCAGCCCCTCGGCAATCCGGGGCTCCCTCCCTCGCGCTCGTGGCAGAGCTCCGGCGGGCTCGAGGTCGACCTCCCGAGCCTGCTCTTCGTGCAGACGCAGGCCTTCTACACCCGGATGTACGACCTCCCCGTCACGAGCAGCAGCTTCTTCGACCCCGACAACCCCCTGCGGCGCGAGCTCTACCGCGCGGAGGGCGAAGGGCGCGCGTATGGGCTCGAGGTGTTGTTGCGGCGCGAGGCGCGCGAAGGCCTGTATGGCTGGCTCAGCTACACGCTCGCGTGGAGCGAGCGCTTCCGCGAGAACCGACCGCCCGTCCCGTTCACCTTCGACCAACGACACACGCTGAACCTTGCCGTCAGCTATGCTTGGAAGAAGTGGCGCTTCGGCGCGCGCTTCCTCGTCGCGACCGGTCGGCCGACGCGGGCCACCTTGGGCTGCGAGGAGGATCTCGACGGCGACCGGTGCGTTCGCATCCGCGGTCCCCGCGAGGAGCGCTTGCCGACCTTCCATCAGCTCGACATCCGCATCGACCGGGACTTCACCATCAACTCGTGGCTGCGCGGCAGCGTCTACCTGGACGTGCTCAACGTCTACAATGCTCGGAACTCCGAGGGGTTCCGTTACCAGTGGGATACGCGCGCGCGCGATCGCGTACCCGGCCTCCCGACGCTCGGAACGATCGGGATTCGGTTGGTGTTCGAATGAAGCACGGAACGCACACGCTCTCTTGGCTCGTGCTCCTCGCGCTCGCGGCGTGTGGCGCGCCGGACTTCTCGCGCCGCAGCGAGGTGGAGTACCCGCGCACGCTCGCGATCGTGCTCGATCCGCCGGTCGTGCGGCCGGGGCAGATGTTGACGGCGCGCGCGCTCGTCGTGACGCCCGAGGGGCACCACCTCACGCCCACGGGATCGCTCGCGACCGACGCCGATGGCGGGCGACGATGCGACGGGGACGTGTGCTTCGAGTGGTCCGTGTGCTTGCGGCGCGAGCGGGGGCTCGAGAGCACGACCTACGAGCCCGAGGTGCCGAGCCAAGGGTGTGACGACGCGAGCGGCGACGAGGGGTTCGGCGCCACCGCCATGGTGGACGCCGACGGCACGCTCCACCTCGACACGAGCCCCCTCGCGACCGCCATCCAGCTGGGCGCGCTCGACGCGATCGCCCGCGCGCTCGGCATCCCCGCCGCGATCGCCGAGGAGATCCTTCAACGCACGGGGATCCCGATCGTCGTCGAGCTGCGCGTCTTCGCCTTCGGAGAGGCCTTCGTCGCGTACAAGCAGGCGCTCGTGCTCGACGACGGCTGCGAGGCGGATTGCCTCGGCACGAACCCGCCGGCGCCACAGCTCGCGATCTGGCCGCTCGACGATCGGCAAGCGCCGCGGCGTTGGGTGACCGGTCGCGGGGTCGCCCAGCCTTTCGAGTGTGTCCCTTGCGAGCGCGCCGACGACGGGACCTGCGCGCCCTCCGACGCGCCGATCCGGCTGCAGCCCAACCGACGCTACGTCCTCGATCCCGAGAAGGACGTGGCTGATTGGATCGAGCCCTACACGGTGCTGACGGTCACGGGTGACTTCGTCACGCTCGAGGAGAGCGGCTACTTCGCCTTCTTCTCGAACGCGGGCCGCCTCCAAGAGCAGCGCACGCAGCACCCCGCGACCGAGGAGATCTTCCGCACGCCCGCCGAGCCCGGCGAGGTCACGCTCTGGGTCGTCACGCGTGACGGGCATTACGGGATGAGCGCTTGTCGGCTCCGCGTCGAGGTCGCGCCGTCCGAGTGAGCAGGTCGCGAATCCTCGTCGCGTCGGACTGACAGGCCCGCCCTCGCCATGCTACCGATCGGAGCCATGCGCGCCCTGCGCCTCACAGGCCGCTTCTTCCTCGTCGCGTGGGTCTTCTTCGCGGCGCTCGTCGTCTATGGTGCGCGTCGCCTCTTCACGCGACGAGGGGACGTCGAGCGCCTCCGCGGAGAGATGCTCGCGAGCACCTTCCAGCGCCTCGGCGCGACCTACGTGAAGTTCGGGCAGATCCTCTCGACGCGCCCCGACCTCGTGGGGCCCGGGATCACCGAGCCCCTCTCGCGCCTGCAAGACCAGGTCGCCCCGGTGCCCTTCGCGCAGATCGCGCGCGTGCTCGACGAGGAGCTCGACGCGACCACCCGCGCGCGCCTCGTCGAGATCGAAGAGACCCCCATCGCGGCCGCCTCCGTCGCCCAAGTTCACCGCGCGAAGCTCGCGGATGGCACCCAGGTCGCGCTCAAGGTCCAGCGCCCCAGCGCGCGCGCCCAGGTCGAGCGCGACCTCGTGCTGCTCATGCTGGGCGCAAAGCTCGTCAGCCTGCTCCCTTCGGTCCGGCTGCTCTCGCTGCCCGGCGCGGTCGAGCGCTTCGGCGACGCGATGAAGGGGCAGCTCGACTTCCGCCTCGAGGCCGCCAACAACCGCCGCTTCGCGGAGAACTTCGCGTCCGACGAGGGCATCCACGTCCCCCGGCTCTTCGACGAGCTCTGCACCGAGCGCGTGCTGGGGATGGAGTTCGTCGATGGGGTGCGCGCCACCGAGCCCGAGAAGGTCGGCGGTGACCGCGTCGCGCTCGCAGCGCGGGGGCTCCGCTGCATCCTCCAGATGGTCTTCAAGGACGGCTTCGTGCACGCCGACCTCCACCCTGGCAACATCATGCTGACGCCCGACGGGCGTGTCGTGCTCATCGACCTCGGCCTCGTCGCGGAGATCGACGACGAGCTGAAGGGGCCGTGGATCCAGACCTTCGTCGCCGTCTCGCAGCAAGACGGGAAGATGGCGGCGGGCCTCTTCTACTCGTACGCCCCGACCGTCTCGAAACACATCGACTACGCGGCCTTCGAAGCCGACGTGCTCGCGCACTTCCAGAGCTTCCACGGCAAGCCGCTCCACGAGCTGGAGGCCAGCGTGGTGCTCGGCGGGATGATGAACATCCTGCGCAAGCACCGCGTGCAGGTCGACCCGGTCTTCACCGTCGTCAACCTCGCGATGCTCGTCGCCGAGGGGCTCGGAAAGCAGCTCGATCCCAAGCTCGACCTCATCGCGCACGCCGCGCCCTTCCTGATGGAAGCGATCGCGGTCGCGCCGCCTCCTCGCCCGCCTCGGCGCGAGGTCCCGACGGCCTGACCGCTGATGACCTGACCGCTGATGACCTGACCGCCCTCTCAGACGCGCTCGAGGATCGCGGCCGCGCCGAGGCCTCCGGCCGCGCAGATACCCAAGATCGCGGTCTCGACATCCCGCGCAACGAGCTCGTTGGCCATGGTCGTCACCATGCGCGCCCCCGTCGCGCCGAAGGGGTGCCCGAGCGAGATGGAGCCGCCGTGTACGTTCAGCCGCGCCTCGTCGATCTCCCCGACCGCGCTCGTGCGGCCGAGACGCTGGATCGCGAAGGCCTCGGACGCGAGCGCCTTGGTGACGCTGAGCACCTGCGCCGCGAAGGCCTCGTGTAGATCGACGAGCCCCACGTCGGACAGCTCCATCCCGGCCTTCGCCAGCGCCTTCGGCATCGCGAGCGCCGGCCCGATCAGGAGCTGGTCGCTCGGATCGACGCCGACGTAGGACCACGAGCGCAGCGCCGCGAGCGGTGTGAGCCCGAGCGCGTGGGCCTTCTCCTCACTCATCAGGAGCACGGCCGCGCCGCCATCCGTGAGCGGGCTCGCGTTGCCTGCGGTGATCGTCCCTTCCTTCGCGAACGCGGGGCGGAGCCGCGCGAGCTGCTCGACGCTGGTCTCCGCCCGCACGAGGTCGTCGACCAGGGCCCGCTCGCCCGAAGGCAGCTCCACCGGCGCGACCTCCCGATCGAAACGACCGGAGGCGATGGCCGCGGCCGCGCGGTGGTGCGAGCGCACCGCGAACGCATCCTGCGCCTCGCGACCGATCACGTTGCGCGTCGCCATCCGCTCGGCCGCCTCACCCATGACCTCACCAGTGGTGCGCTCGGCGATCCGCGGCATCTTCGGGAGCACTTCGGTGATCGGCAGGAGCTGC
>JAHBWH010000214.1 GCA_019637115.1 Myxococcales bacterium
TCGCGGCCCGGGCGGCGGTCGCGGTCGCGGTGGCCGCACGGCGGCGACGACGGAGCGCTGAGCGAGCCGCGGGGTTGCACTTCGTGTGCAGCCGGCTGCACTTCGAGCGCAGCGACGGGGTGAGCTCGGCGCGGTCTCGCCGAGGAAGAGGAGCGGTATGCATGGTGCATCGGCAGTCGCGTCCAACCGATGCGACCGTGCTCCGACCTCTCCGCGCGATGGTGGTGGCTCCCGCTGGCCCTCGGCCTCGTGTCGTGCGCGCCGTCGGCCGGGCGCGCGCCGCTCGGCGCGCAATGCGAGCTCACGACGGAGTGCGATGACCCGCTCGTCTGTCGGCTTGGTCGCTGTCGTCGCGAGTGCGAGACGATCCGCGACTGCCCCTTCCTTTCGCGCTGCGTCCGTGACGGCGCCGGGCTCGGCGCGTGTCTGCTCGACGACGAGGCGTCCTGCGCGCTCGCGTCCGACTGCCCCTCGCCGCTCGTCTGCGCCGCGTCGCGCTGCGTGAACGAGTGCGCCGAGGCGCGCGACTGCCCGCCCGGGGCGGTCTGCGACCTCTCGTCCGGCGCCGGGCGCTGCGAGGAGGTCGAGGAGACGCGCTGCGCGTTCGACAGCGACTGCGCGGCGGAGGGGCTCGTCTGCGCGCCCGAGCGTCGCTGTCGCTACGCTTGCCTCGGCGATCGCGACTGCCGCATCGGGCAGCGCTGCGACGCCCGTCGCTGCGTTCCGATCGGCGCTGGCGAGCGCGACGGGGGGACGTCGGAGGACGCGGGGGCCGAGGGCGACGGCGGCGCGATGGACGGTGGGGCGAGCGACGCGAGCTTCGACGCGGGGGTCGACGCGAGCTTCGACGCGGGGCCGCCGGACGCGGGCTTCGACGCCGGCCCGCTCGCCTGCGTGGGCGAGTGCGCCGCGGCGCCCGGCGCCGCCGCCGTGGACTGCATCGACGGCGCGTGCGTCGTCACCTCGTGCGAGGCGGGCTTCCTCGACTGCGACGGCGACGTCCGCAACGGCTGCGAGGCGAACCCCGAGCTGCACCGCTTCCACTGTGGCGCGTGTGGGCGGTCATGCGCGGCGGGCGAGGTCTGCCTCGCCGCGCGCTGTGTCGGCGCGACCCTCGAGGAGCTCGTGGTGAGCGAGGACGACGGCTTCGTGCAGGGCTCTCACGCGTGCGCCCGCTGGTCGACCGGCCACGTGAGCTGCTGGGGCCTCAACCACGTCGGCCAGCTCGGAGACCACGGCACGACGAGCCGCGCCGTGCCGGTGCTCGTGCGCGACGTCGACGACGCGGCGGGCATCGCGATCGGCTACGCGCACAGCTGCGTCCTCCGCGCGGGTGGGGCCGTCTGGTGCTGGGGCTCGCACGATCGGTCGCAGCTCGGCGATGGCAGCCCGACCGGGCTCGGGTCGGGCTCGCTCACCCCCGTCCGCGTCGCGGGCCTGGACGACGCCGTGCAGATCAGCGCGGGGAACTTCCACACCTGCGCGCTCCGAGCGGGCGGCGGCGTGGTCTGCTGGGGCGAGGGCTCTGCTGGGCGCCTCGGCTCGGGGAGCAACCTGGCGCGGAGCAGCCCCGTCCCCGTCGTGGGCCTCTCGGGCGCCGCCGGCGAGCCGGTCGTTCGTCGCGTGCGGGCGGGGTCGGCCGGTGGCTGCGCGTTCCTCGAGGACGGTGGCGCGCGATGCTGGGGCGACAACTCGAACGGTCAGCTCGGGAACGGGAGCTTCGGCGGGACCGCGCACACGCCCTCGCCGTTGACGGGCCTCGGCCCTGCGCGAGACGTCTTCCTCGGCGCAGCGACGAGCGTCGGCGCGACCGAGGACGGCGCGCTCTACTGCTGGGGGGCGAACGGGATCGCGCAGGCGTGTGGCCTGAGCCGGATCGACGATCGCTTCCTCGCGCCGACGCTCAACCCGCACGTCTCCGGCGTGGTCGCGGTGTCGGCCCGCTGCGCGCTCGGCGGCGACGGAACCATCTCGTGTTGGGGCGATAACGGGCAGGGACAAGCGGGCAACGGAGGGCTCGAGACGCCCCTCGACCTGCCCACTCTGGCCACGCTCGGAGGCGCGCGGGCGCTCGCGAGCGCACGCCGCTTCGCCTGCGCGCTCGTGGGTCCGGCCGCGGTGCGATGCACCGGAGACAACCCCGCGGGTCAGCTCGGTAACGGGCGCCCCGGGCGCGCGGTCTTGCACTTCTCGCCCGTGGAGGGGCTGCCGTGATCACGACCTCACACAGGCGCGCGGCGGGCGCCCTCGCGCCTCGGCGGGAGGGCCCCGACGGCGCGCTGCGGTGCGCGCCTCGGCGTGCTGGCCACAAACGTGCGTGGCGGGACGCGGCTCGGCGCGTCTCCGTCATCGCGCTGCTCGGTCTGCTCTCGCTGAGCTTCGGCGCGTGCGCGCCGCCGCCGCGTCCGCTCGGCGATCAATGCGACCTCGACACCGAGTGCGCGTACCCGCTCGTCTGCCGGCTCGCGCGATGCCGCCGGGAGTGCGCGACGGTGCGCGACTGCCCGCTCGGCCAGCTCTGCGTGCCGGCGAAGGATCTCGGCGTGTGCCTGCTGCCCGACGAGGTGACCTGCGCGCTGCGCTCCGATTGCCCCGAGCCGCTCGTCTGCGCGGGGGGCCGGTGCGCGAACGAGTGCGCGGGCCCTCGAGACTGCGCGCCTGGGGCCGTCTGCCACGTCGAGGACGGGCTCGGGCGCTGCACCGACGCGAGCGAGGACGCGCCGACGTGCCGCCTCGACAGCGACTGCGACGCCGCGCTCGCGTGCGTCTCCGGGCGCTGCGGCCCGCGTTGCCTCGCCGACCGCGACTGCGCGTTCGGGCTCTCCTGCGAGGCCGGGCGGTGCGTGCGGCTGGACGCCGGCGTCGACGCAGGCGGGAGCGACGCGGGGATCGACGACGCGGGGGAGGACGCGCCCGCCGAGCTCGACGCGGGATTGGACGCCGGGAGCGACGCCGGCCCCCAGATCGTCGACACCTGCACCACGCCCGACGATTGTCGCGCGCCGGGCGTCGACGTCTTCGGGTGCGTGGGCGACGCCTGCACCATCGTCGCGTGCGCGGCGGGGCGAGAGGATTGCAACGGCGCGTATGGTGACGGCTGCGAGGCGACGCTCGCCGTGGACCCCGACCACTGCGCCGAGTGTGGGCGCTCTTGCGGGCCGGGCGGGAGCTGCGCTGCCGGCGTCTGCGACGGGCTCGTGGACCTGGCGGTCGGCAACGAGCACCTCTGCTTCGTGCGCGAGAATGGTCGCGCGCTCTGCATGGGCTCGAACTCGAACGGGGCGCTCGGCATCGGCTCGGTCGACATCGGCGGCGCGCGCCACGTGCCCGAGCCCGTCCTCGGTGGGCCGAACGACTTCGTCCGCGTGACCGCGGGCAACGGGCTGAGCTGCGTGGCGGGGGCCGATGGACGCGCGTGGTGTTGGGGTGCGGGGACGTACGGGCAGCTCGGCAACGGCCGCTTCGGGGAGCGGCACACCGCGCAGCAGGTCGTGGGGTTGACGGGGGCGGTGCAGGTCTCGACCAGCGGCGGGGTCCAGTTCGCGTGCGCGCGGACGGGAGGGGGCGCCGTCTTGTGCTGGGGGGACAACGCGCTCGGTCAGCTCGGTGACGGGACGACGACGACGCGGAGCACGCCCGTCCCCGTCACCGGGCTGACTGACGCGGTCGACCTCTCGGTCGGGAGCGGGACCGTCTGCGCGGTACGGGCGAGCGGCGCGGTCGTCTGCTGGGGCAGCGACCAGAGCGGCGCGCTCGGGGATGGCCCGGGCTCGCCCGAGACCTGCGGGTCGACCGCGTGCAGCCGCGTGCCCGTGCCGGTCGTCGGCGTCGCGGACGCGACGCAGGTGCACGTCGGCTTCCGCACGGTCTGCGTCCGTCGCGCCACGGGCGCGGTCGCCTGCTGGGGCGACAACTTCAACGGGCAGCTCGGCGTCGGGCAGGACCGAACGGCCTTGCCGTCGGCCGAGGCGCCGCTCGCGCTGAGCCTCGCTGACGTCGTCGAGGTGCGCTCGGGCATCCTCGCGTCGTGCGCGCGACACACCAGCGGCGCCGTCTCGTGCTGGGGGAGCAACGCGTGGGGCACGGTCGGCGACGGCTCGGGTGTGGGCTCGACCGTCCCGGTCGCCGTCGCCGGGCTCGCGGACGCGACGGTCCTTTCCGTCAGCGGCGCGATCGCCTGCGCGCTCCGCGCCGCAGGGGGGGCCGCGTGCTGGGGCGGCCCGGGCGGAGCGATGTTCGGGCTCACCGGCTCCGCCGCGAGCACGCCCCAGCCCGTCCCTCTCGCCCTGCCGGTCTTCCCATGAACGTCGAGGTCCCGATGGCTCAACGATCGCCTCTCTCGCTAGTGCCCCCAACCCGAAGTTCGTTCCGGGTATCCGCGGCCCTCGACGCGGATCTCGCTCGCCGACCTCCTCGAATAGGCTTCGGCCTGTCCAACGCCTGCGCGGCAAACGACCTCCACGCCGATCATCCACGGCAACCCGGAACGAACTTCGGGTTGGGGGCACTCGTCTTCGCGATGATCTCGGTCGCCGCGAGCGGCTGCGTCTCGAGCCCGACGACGCTCGGCGGACAATGCGAGCTCACCAGCGAGTGCCAAGCGCCGCTCGTCTGTCGCTACACGTATTGCCGACGCGAGTGCTTGAGCGCGCGCGATTGCGGCCTCGGCCTGCGTTGCCTCATCGCGAACGACGGACTCGGCGTGTGTCAGCTCGCGGACGAGAAGCGCTGCGAGCGCAACAGCGACTGCGCCGACGGCCTGTATTGCAACTCGGGCGAGTGCACGAACGCCTGCGTGACCGACCGAGACTGCGCGACCGGCGGGCGCTGCGTGGCTGCCGAGGGGGGCGCGACCAGCTGCCTGTTCCCCGAGCAGAGCGGCTGCCTCTACACGAGCGAGTGCGCCGAGCCGCTCGTCTGCGCGAGCAACGAGTGCCGCCTCGAGTGCGCGGCGGACGTCGACTGCGACGGCGCGCGCGTGTGCGTCGAGCACCCCGCGTGTCAGGGCCCCTGCGCGTGTCGCACCCCGTGTGCGGTGGACGATGAGTGTGAGTTGGGCACCGTATGTGTTCCGGCGCGCGAGGGGGCGGCGCAGCCGAGCTTCTGCGATCGGGTGCCCACCGGGTCATGAGCGACGCCGCGCACGAGGTCCATCCGCCCGGCACGGTCCTCCTCGGAGGGAGGCTCGAGGTCGTGCGGCTCCTCGGGGCCGGCGGGATGGGCGCCGTCTACGAGGTCGTCCACCGCTTCACGCGGCACCACCGCGCGCTGAAGATCCTCCACGCGCGCTACGCGCAGAACGCGGAGGTGGTGGCGCGCTTCCTCCGCGAGGCCAGCGTGGCGGGCACGCTGCGGACGCCCTACGTCGTCGAGACCTTCGACGCGGGGCAGCTCGCGGACGGCTCTCCCTACGTGCTCATGGAGGTGCTCGCGGGCGAGACGCTCGCCGACGCGATCGAGCGTGGGCTCGCGCCCGCCCGCGTCGCCAGCCTCGGCGCGAGCGTCTGCGCGGGCCTCGCGGTCGCGCACGACGCGGGCATCGTCCACCGCGATCTCAAGCCCGACAACCTCTTCTTGGCGCGCGGCGAAGACGGCGCCGAGCAGGTGAAGATCCTCGACTTCGGGATCTCGAAGTTCGCGAGGGCCCACGACTTCGCGGGCACGCTCACGCAGGACGGCGCGATGATGGGCACGCCCTATTACATGTCGCCGGAGCAGGCGGCGGGGGCCAAGGACGTCGACGAGCGCAGCGACGTCTACTCGCTCGGGGTGGTCCTCTACGAGGCGCTCGCTGGGCGGCCGCCCTTCGTCGCGGAGAGCTTCCCCGCCCTCGTCGTGATGATCCACGAGGGGCAGTTCCAGCCACTCGCCGTGACCGCGCCCCACGTCGCGCCCGAGCTCGCGGCGGTCGTCGAGCGGGCGATGGCGCGCGACCGCGGCGCGCGCTTCGAGAGCGCGGCGGCGCTCGGCGCGGCGCTCTCGGCCTTCACGGCGGGAGCCGCCGCCGGCGACGACGTCTTCGCCGCGACCCTGGCGTCGTCTTCGGTCGCGCCGCCCCCGACTCGCGCCGCGATCGTGTCCACGCGCGCTAGCGAGGGGGCTGTCGGCATCGCGAGCTCCGGGAGCGACGGAACGCTCTCGGGTCCAGGGAGCGACGGCGCTCTCTCGGGTCCACGGAGCGATGGCGCTCTCTCACATCCAGGGCGCGATGGAGCGCTCTCTCGTATAGCGAGCGACGGATCTCTCCCAGGGCCACGGAGCGATGGCGCGCTCTCTCGTCCAGGGAGCGACGGCGCTCTCTCGCGGCCCGAGCGCGACGACGCGAGCTCCGCTGCTGGGAGCGACGCCACGTCCACGGGGCCGCGCGACGCGCGCGCACGCGCGAGCGAACCGGGGCCCGCCATCGTGGCCGAGCTCGCCAGCACCGCGCCCTCGCTCTCGGCCTCGCGTGGTCGACGTGCCGCGTTCGTCGCGTCGGCGCTGCTCGGCGTGGTCGCCGTGGGCGCTGCGGTCGCGTGGCAGGCGTGGGGGACGACGCAGGCGCCCGAGGCGTCGCCGGCCGCCCCCGCCGTCGACGCGACGACGACCGCCGATCGCGACGCGTACGTGGGCGTCGCCAGCGGCGTGGTGCGCGCCGACGAGCTCCGCGTCGACGGTGGCGCCTCGGAGGAGGACCGGGCGGCGGGCAGGGTCGACGCTCGACCCCGAGAGGATCGGGCGTCGCGATCGAGCGCGGAAGATCCCGCCGACCCGCCTCTCGAGGCCGACCGCGCGTCGAGGCCCGCAGCCGACTCGTCCGCGCAGATGCCGCGTGGCTCGCGCCGGGACGCGCCGGTCATGGCGCCCAGCGCGCCAGAGACCGTCCCGCGCGCCGCGGGCGAACCGCGGATGCGCGCCGACGCGCCCCACATCGACCGAGGAAACCCCTTCGAATGATGGCCGAGCTCAGCGGGAGTCACGCGCGTCAGCCAGCGTCGCGAGGATGCGGGCCCGGACGCCACGACGGAGTGGTGGTCCGACCGCACGGAGGGCCCCGACGCCACGACGGAGCTGTCCGAGGGCGCGGGGGGGCCCAGCGCCCGGACGGAACCTTCCGATGCCACGACGGATCCCTCCGACGCCACGACGGATCCCTCCGACGCCGCAAGGGGCCCCGACGCCACGACGGAGCCGTGGTCCGACGCCACGCCGTCTCCCTGCGTCGCGCTTCTCTCGGCGCGGCGCTCGTCTCTCTCATGCTGGCAGGCGCGGTGGCGGGTGGGGTCCGAGCGCAAACACCGGGCGGGACGCCCGACGAGGCGCGCGAGCCGACGACGGGCGCTTCGCGCGAGGCGGCGAGGGCCCGCTTCGCGCGGGCCCTCGCCCTCTTCGACGAAGGGCGTTTCCCGGAGGCGCTCATCGAGTTCCGCGCAGCTCACCAGCTCCACCCGGACCATCGCGTCCTCTACAACGTCGGGAACGTGCACGAGGCGCTGGGGCAGCCGGTCGAGGCGGTCGATGCGTGGGCGCGATACCTCGACGAGGGCGGCGACACTCTCGACGCCTCGCGCCGCCGCGAGGTGGAGACCGCGATCGCGCGGCAACGCGAGCGCATCGGCCAGGTCGACGTGCGCGCGAACGTCGAGGGGGCGCGCGTGGTGGTCGACGGCGTCGAGGTGGGGACGCTCCCCCTCGCGGCCCCGCTCCGCCTCGCGATCGGCAGCTACGCGATCGGCGTGCGCGCGGCTGGCCACGAGCCGAGCACCCGGCGCGTCGCGGTCGCGGGTGAGAGCGCGCAGCGCCTCGACTTCGCGCTCGAGCGGAGCGCGCGCGAAGTCGGCAGCCTCCGCGTGCGCGCCAGCGTCCCCGACGTCCGCGTCCGCGTCGGCGATCGCGACGTGGGCACGACGCCCTTCGCAGAGACCCTCGCCGTCGCGCCCGGCGTCCACGTCGTGACCGCCACGCGCGCGGGGTACCGGCCCTTTCGCGCCGAGGCGCGCGTCGACCACGGACAAGAGACCGAGGTGACGCTCGCGCTCGAACTCGACCCCGACGCCCCGGACGAGGCGCTCGGGACCCTGCGGCTTCGCCTGCCGCAGCCCCCGAGCGCGCTCCGGCTCGACGGCCTCGCGATCGCGGTCGACGCCGGGCTCGCGCGGGTGCCCGTCGGGCGCCACGAGCTCGTGATCGAGCTCCCCGACCGAGAGCCGGTCCGCGAGCGCGTCGCGCTCGACGCTGGTGAAACGCTCGAGCTCGCGCCGAGCCTCCGCTGGACGCCCGACGCCCGACGCGCCCGGCTCGAGCGCGCGCGTACGCGCCGACGTGTCGGCGCTGCGACGCTGATCGCGGGCGCGCTCGCGGTCGGGACGGGCGCGGTGGTGGTCGGCTGGAACGAGACGCGCAGGGGCGAGCGCGACTCGCTCGAGCCGGCCTTCCGCGCGTGCTCGCCGGGGAGCGGCCTCGAGTGTGGCCTGCAGACCGAGCAAGACGCGCAGCGCTACGTGGCGCTCGACGACGCGATGCGGCGCACCCGCATGATCGGGGTCGGGGCGCTCGCCGCGGGGGTGGTCGCCGCCGGGGTCGGCGCGATCGTGCTCGCGCGCGCGCCCTCGGAGCGAGCGGTCGACGACGCGGCGCACCGCGAGCGGGTCTCGCTGCGGATCGGCGTGGGCCACGTCGCGATCGACGGCCGCTTCTGACGGATCGCGCTGCCATCAGCGCGACGGAGTGGCGCCCGGCTCCCCGCGCCGCACACTGGGCCTCATGCGCGCTCCCCTCGTTGCGCTCGTCGCCTGCCTCGCGTGCGCGGTCGCGTCCATGCTCCCGACCGCGCGCGCCGACGCGCCCACGGTCTTCGCGATCCGGTACTCCGTGGCGGAGGCCGAGGGCGGCCCGGTGGTCACGCGCGCGTGGCTCGACGAGCAGATCACGCGCGCGAACGAGATCTTCGCGCCCGCGAGGATCGCCTTCCGGCGCGGGAGCCTCGAGCGCCTGACCCCGCCCGCCGGAGCCGAGCCCGCGTGGCCGGCGGATCTCGTCACGCGCGCGGATCGTCACCGCCTCGCGCCGCTCGCCGCGGAAGAGGTCATCGACGTCTTCGTCGTCCGCTCCCTCGGCGACGTCGACGAGCCCGGCCAGCACATCCGCGGCGTCCATTGGCGCAGCCGCCGCGCGGGAGCGCCGAACCACTACGCCATCCTCGCATCCATCGCGGGCAGCACCGTGCTCGCGCACGAGCTCGGCCACTTCTTCGGCAACCCGCACAGCGACGTGCCCGGAAACATCATGAGCTACGCGCGCGGCGAGGGGCCGCCCTTCTTCGACGACGTCCAGCTGCGCCGCATCCGCGCCCACGCGCAGCGCTTCGTCGCGTCCGGCGAACTCGTGGCCCGTTGACGCCTGGGATCGATCGAAGGGCTCGCATCTAGGGGCGAGCGCCGTGGTCGATCGGCCATCGACACCCGGCGGGAACACGCGAGCCCTCGAAGCGAAGGGGGGTCACGTCGAGGGCTGCGCGTCGCTCAGAAAGAAGGCAGCGAGATCCCCAAACCATCGCAGAACGACCGCAGCGAAGCGCTCGGTACGAAGCGGATCTCCGCGCCTTGGCATTGATTGATCTCGCCGACTCCTTGGCCGTTCGAGACGTTCGTCGTCCTGGCGCGCGACATGAAGTCGCCCAGCGCGTTGTTACACTCGCGCCCGAGCGCCACGAGGTTGGCGATCTCGTTGAGCCCACCGAACTGGAGATCGATGATGTGCTCGGCCGTCTTGCTCCGATCGCCGCCGTTGTGGGCCGCGTACGAGTCGTTGAAATCGGTCGTTGCGCGCGTGCTCTGTCGGTGATTCGCGCACTCCGGCACCCTCGCCGTGCCGCTCGCCGCGTGGACCCGAAGTCGACGGTTGTTCCCGAGGGACATCAGACGTTGCACCTTGCGGCAGACGTAGACGGCCTCGTCGCCCCGGCAGAGCCGCTGCACCGTTCTGCCCTCGGGCCGGTCGAGATCGAGCTGGACGTTGACCCGACTGCTGCAGCGTCTCAACGTCTCGGCGTCCGGCCGACAGAGGTCGGCGTCGGGCTTCACCCGCCCGTCGACCGCTCGCATGTTGCGGTCTCGATTCACCTGTTGTGCGGTGTATGCGGGCGCGCGCTGCTGGTTGACGAGCTGCTGAACGCCGCGCAACGCCGAGAACAATCGGTCGCGGAGCGCACCCGTCGCGACGACGGCTCGTCTCCAGAGCTCGATCGCGAAGCTGACGAGCCCCGCGGCGCATCGGTGCAAGGAGGCCGTCGAGATGGCGAGGAGGCCTCCCGCGAGCACGACGGTCCCGCCGAGGGTCGCGGGCGCGACGGCCACGCCCGCGCCGGAGGCCGTGAGCGCGGCCGTGACGGTCGTGCCGGCCGTGGCGACCGAGGATGCCGCCGCGAAGGCGAGGACCCCGTTCGCGCACCACACCGTGACCTCCGCCGCGTACAACGCCCCGTCCGCGCTGGCGACGAGGACTCCCTCTTGAAGATCGAGGAGCTCGCGGTCACCGAAGTCCGCGCTCAGGAACGCGTCTTCGCACTCGGCGGCGCTGGCGCCGGCCGGGCACACGTCCACCTCGGCGCTCTCGCCCTCGCCGCCCTCCGCTTCGCACACGCGGCCTTCCAGGAGCGAGCCGCAGCTCTCTGGGATCGTGACGCACCAAGCGGCGTTGACACACTCGCCGAGCTCGGGGCACCACGCGCACTCGGAGGTTCGACCGCACGACAGCTCCGAGCTCGCACCCGAGCAATCCACGCAGCTCGCCGCCCGCGTCAGAGGCCGCTCCTCGCAACCGTCCGCGTGACCATCGACACCGACGGGGAGGCACCCTTCACCTGGGCACCACCCACAGCCCTCGAAGCCGAGCGCGTTGCACGCCGCGCACGAGGTGGCTTCGGCGCAGCCTCGCGCGCGCTCGCACCAGGGCAGCCGTCCGTCGCCTCCCCGCGCGACGACCTCGAAAGCTCGCTCCGCCGCCAGGGTCGCGAAGGTGTGGGAGAAGAAGCCGAGGTCCACTCCGACTGGGCCGCGAGCGTAGACCCGGCCTCCGACGGAGGCCTCCCAGAGGTACCCGCACTCCTCGGCCTCGGTGCGGATCCACGCGTGCGCGTCGAGACCCGCGCCGAGCTCCGGGAGTTGCAGGAGGTTCGCCTCGAGCCTGAGCGCCACCCCAGCGTGTATGCGTGCTTCGGCGAAAGCTTCGCTCGGGCCCTCCACCGCGAGCCGTGCCCGCGCGTCGCGATCGAGCTCTCGCGTAATCGCGAAGCCACCGTCTTCGTACATCGCACCGAGCGTCAGCTCGGCGTGCGCACCGAAGGTGGCCGTGACGCGGCTCTCGTCGACGCGGAGCGTCGCCTCCGCGTCGAGGCGCGGGGTCAGCGTGATGCGGACGACGAGCGGCAGCGGGCCAACGCGCAGGCGTCGAACCCACACTCGCTCGGGGAGCCGTACGCCGTGAGAGCGCAACACCTCGAGGACGTCGACCATGCATCGCACGTCGACCTGGCCGTCGGCTTCGAGCGTCAGGGTGGTCGCGACGCGCCCGTTCGCCGTCACGCCAGCCCGACGAACGACCAGTCCCTCGCGATCGAAGACCACGCGCGTCTGCAGACTCCGGGTCTCGAGGGAGTGCGAAAGGCGGACTCCGCCCGCGAGGCCGGCTCCGGAGCAGCTGCCCGCGCCATCGAAGAGGTCCCCCGGAACGAGCGAGAAGCGCCCTCCGAGCTCGCTGGTGACCGCGCCGACCTCTCCCACGTCCGGCACCCCGCCGCCCGCGTCCACGAATCGATCCGCCAAGTCGAAGGAGGCCTCGAACGCCCCGTCCTCGACGATCTCGTCGAGGCCGACGGGCTCGAGCGTGACCCATCGCGTCCGGCCCTCGTCTCGGATCGCGAGGACCCGCCCCATGTAGCCTGGGCCGTCGTCGCCGACGAGGAGCGATCCGACGTCGAATGGGCGCTCGGGCGTCCCCCCATAGACGAACCGCAGTTCGCCGGAGGGCTCCAGCGCCACCTCCACCAAGCGCCCATCGTCGCTCGGGACGACGACGCCGCGCGCGAGCGTCAGGGGCCTCGAGATCGCGAGCTGCACGTCGCCATCTCGCACGTGGCGTGGCTCCTCCGAAGCACACGCTCCGATCGAGACGGCGACGAGGACGGCGAGGGGGCGCGGGGTCGTACGCACGTTGAACCTCCGTGCCCTTCAGCTCGCCACGGTTCGGACGAGCACCCCACGACAATTTCGCGAAAGCCAGCGTTCCTGGGGCTTCCGGGAGCCCGCTCGGGCGCTGTCCAACGTTGCGTCCCGGTTGTCCAACCCTGGGACGAGGAACGACGCGAGCGGAGGACGTGCGGACGGCGGCGCCTGGAGCCTCGGCGTCAGGGTGCTAAAGGGCCTGCCCACGCGGGCCGAGGCGCGGCGCCAGGCCGCGGCGCACCGCGCCTCGAGGTTCAGGATGGCGAGTACGGTCTTTTTTACTGGATTTCCCGGGTTTCTCGGGCGCGAGCTCTTGTGGCGCGTGCTCGCGCGCGCCCCCGAGCGACGGGCGGTCTGTGTCGTGCAGAGCCGCTACGCGCCGGAGGCCGAGCGGGCCCGGGCGGCGCTCGAGGCGAGTCATCCAGAGGTCCGCGGCCGCATCGCGCTCGTCGAAGGCGACATCACGCGGCCGAACCTCGGCTTGAAGGACACCGCCTTCGTGGACGACGTCGTCGAGGTCTACCACCTCGCCGCCGTCTACGACCTCGCCGTCGGCCGCGACCTCGCGATGAAGGTGAACGTCGAGGGCACGCGGAACGTCGTCGACTTCTGCGAGCGCTGCCCCGCGCTCGAGCGACACCATTACGTCAGCACCTGCTACGTGAGCGGTCGCTACGCCGGCATCTTCCGCGAGGACGACCTTCAGCGCGGCCAGCGCTTCAACAACTTCTACGAAGAGACCAAGCACCTCGCCGAGGTGGAGGTCCGGCGGAGCATGGAGCGCGTCCCGACGACCATCTATCGCCC